>NZ_JBQCGW010000111.1:0-55360 GCF_051955275.1 Pseudobacter sp.
ATAAAGTTCAGAATGAAAATAATTATTAAAATCGCCAGGGCCGAGTGCAGGACCCTGTTCTTTTCGCCTGTTGCCTGGATCGTACTGGTAGTATTTTTCGTGATCACGGGCATTCAATTCCTGGACCCGCTGAAGGATCTTGCCAGGATGCAGGAACTTCAGATTGCGAATAATCCCGCCTGGATTGGTTTTACTGGCCCTCTGACCCTGAACTTATTCATGGTGTCCATCACTAAAATGTCCGATTATCTCTACCTGTTCATTCCCCTGATCACCATGGGTACAATCAACAGGGAAGTGAATGCCGGCACCATGAAGCTGCTGAGTTCTTCGCCGGTTAGCATCCGGGAAATAGTGCTGGGTAAGTTTTTAGGACTGACAGCATTCAATCTTGTTTTATTATCAGCCATTGCTTTGTTGTTTTTTACAGGATACCTCAGTATCCGGCATGCAGAATTGATATGGTATGGCTCCATGCTGCTGGGCTTTTTCTGTCTTTCCAGTACTTACATGGCCATCGGCCTTTTCATCTCCTGCCTTACCAGTTACCAGATTGTGGCAGGCATTGCTACATTCGTTGCCTTCCTGCTCATCAGTATGGTAGGCGGGTTCTACCAGGAATTTGATTTTGTAAGGGATCTTACCTGGTTCCTGTCTTTGTCTGGCAGAACGGAAAGCATGATTGCAGGACTCATTACCACGAGGGACGTATTTTATTTTATACTCGTAGTGATCCTTTTTCTGGGACTGGCAATGATCAACCTGAAAAGCAAACAGGAATCAAAGAAATGGACTGTCGCTTTTTCAAGGTATCTGGCATTGATAGTTGTAGTGTTGATGACCGGTTATTTCAGTTCCAGACCCGGGTATGTAGGATACCTGGATGTGACAAAGAATAAATTAAATACTATCGATACTGCTATGCAGTCAGTGCTCAAAGAACTTGATGGTTCGCCACTCACTGTTACATTGTATACCAACCTGCTCAACAGGGGAGCGGCCGATGGGTTGCCGGTAGCCAGGAACGGCTACGTGTGGGGCTTCTGGGACCCGTTTGTCCGATTCTATCCGAATATAAGGTTGAAGTATGAATACTATTACGATATCAAAAAAGGCGACAGCAGTTTATTTAAATCGATCCCTGGCAAGACTATCCACCAGATGGCTGCACAGTTCGCCAGGTTATTACAGGTTGATACTGCTGATTTCAGGAAGCCGGGAGAAATAAATACCATCACTGACCTGAGGAAAGAAGACACCTGGAGGCTGTTGATGGAATTTGAATACAAAGGAAAAAAGAGTTTCCTGAGGACCTATGATTCACCGGTATGGCCATCTCAGTCAAATGTGGCAGCAAGTATCAGAAGAGTGTCAGGGAACGGCATGCCCCGGGTGCTGTTTACTACCGGGCATTATGAAAGAAGCCCATGGAGGAATGGGGAAAGAGAATATGGAGGACATACGAACCAGCAGGAAAATAAAAAAGCCATGATCAATCTGGGCCTGGATGCGGATACAATTTCAATTCTTCAACATGAAATTCCAGATGGAACAGACCTGCTGGTGGTGGCCGATCCTAAATCGGATCTGGAGATAGCGGAAAGAAACAGGATTCAACAGCATATTGAGCAGGGAGGCAACACGCTTTTCTACGCAGAGCCTGGAAAGCAGCATGTGCTCAATTCAATGCTGATGGCAATTGGTATCCAGCTGGAAAATGGAAGACTGGTAATGCCTCGTTTGCATTATGCTAGTGATGTGTTTGTTGCCGGCCTGAATAAAAATAGCTTGTATATGTCGCGGGAGCCTTTGATGCAAATGTCACAACAATCAGGCATTCCTTTCGTAAACGGCACATTTGCGGGAAGCTGTTACATCAGTTTCAGAGATACACTGGGTTTCAGAGTGGAACCGATTATCCAGGTTGCCGGCAATAAAGGGATGTGGGTGGAGAACGGACTGTACGTGGCCGATTCCGCAAAGCCACAGTTTGATGCAGGTGATGTTCAGAAGGATGAATATGTATTGGGAGTACGGCTCACCCGCATGCTGAATGGGAAAGAGCAAAGGATAGTGGTACTGGGGGATGCTGATTTCATGTCCATGAACTATGGTTATGGAGGCGGTATTGCACTGGGTATCTACAGCTGGCTGGTGTATAACAGGTATCCGGTGTATGAAACATATATCAATCATCAGGATATTCGCCTTATTATCGGAAAGAACCTTGCGAAAGTTATATGGTATGGCTTCATCTATGTTATTCCGGGATTGATGTTGCTGACCGGAACAGTTATCCTGGTTAGAAGAAAAAGAAAATAAACAAGTACATAAAAAAGTATAGCCATGAATTATGTCTGAGTTGAGTCGTTTTCCAATAAACCAGGTATAGCTATGAAAAAAGGGTGTCAAATTATTTTGGCACCCTTTTCGTGTCCGCACAGAGGGAATTTAAGCGAACCCCTATGATATTCAATTGTAGAGTACCCACTCTTTTATATTTGCCTGGTAATTGTCAAAAAATGAGAAATTTGACAAAAAGTAGTAGCATTGTTGGCTAATTGTTGTCAAAAAAGTTTAGATTTGACGAAAAGTAGATAATGGAAGAATGGATGGCTGTTGTGCAGGGACATTTTAAAGACAGAGATACTTTTAGCAGAAGTGAGCTGTGGGCTATGCTCCGTAGAATGCTACCCGACCAGGCGGATAGTAGTATTGCTTGGCGCATATTTGCTCTTAAGGATAAAGGTATTATAACCAATGCCGCCAGAGGGGTATATAGGTTGAATAAGAAGAAGGATTTTGCTCCTCCAATTTCTGACGATCTAATCAAACTCATGGATGTTGTAAAATCAGCCTTTCCATATGCGGAGCAATGTATTTCAGATACAGCTTGGTTCAACGATCTGATGGTTCATCAGGTACTAAAAACAATGATCATACTGGAAGTGGAAAAGGATGCTGCCTTATCCGTTTTCAGCCTGTTAGTTGAGCAAGGTAAAAACGTTTTTTATGAACCGGATTTAAAAACTCGGGAATACTACATACAGGTTGTCGTAAGACCTATTATTATTAAGCAAATGATCAGCCAGGCACCTTTGAATAAAGGATCGAATGCTACTATACCCCGGCTTGAAAAGCTACTGGTTGACCTTGTAGCGGAACATGACCTGTACAATGCTCAACAAAGTGAGCTTGGGGGCATATATGAAAACGCCCAGAGAAGATACAATATTAACGAGAGTAGTTTACTTCGTTATGCAGGTAGAAGAAACCGCAGGCAGGAGGTAGAAAACTTATATAAAAATATTCCGAAGAATGATTGACAAAGTTTCTTACACAAAAGAATGGATTATTGAAAAAACAGGATCAATTGATAAGGCGACAGACCCCAAATTGATGGAAAAAGTAATTCGTGCCTTTGGATTACTTGAGCAGTTGACGCTTATGCGACTTCCGATCGTATTCAAGGGTGGAACATCTCTATTATTACATGCCGGTTCCAATCCGCAGCGTTATTCCATTGACATAGATATTATCAGTGAGTGTGCACCGCAGGAAATTCCTCCCGTTCTGAACAAGATCGTTGAAAATGGAGAATTTACGAGATGGCAAGATGATAATCAACGAACGAGTACAACAAAGGCTCCCATTGGTCATTACAAACTTTATTACAACAGTGCAGTAGAGGAAGGTGCAGAAGAATATGTGCTGTTAGACGTTCTTTTTGCAAAGGCAACTTATGCGTTTGTTCAGGGGCATCCAATCAGCCATCCCTGGCTTGCTACTCAGGACCAACCGTCTTTGGTACTAATGCCGGATATGTCTTCTCTAATGGGTGATAAGCTTACTGCTTTTGCTCCCAATACTATTGGAATCTTATACACTAAAAAGCGTCACACTGAGATCATGAAACAATTATTCGATCTGGGATTCCTGTTTCAACATTTGAACGACCTCAGCAATGTGCGTGAGTCTTACGTATTGACAGCAACAACTGAAATAGCTAACAGGGGACTTGATATAACATGGCAAGACACGCTAAAGGATAGTTTCGATACCTGCCTGCTCATCACAAACAGAGATGAAAAAGACGAAAAATTTATATGGCTGCTGGAAGGCAATAAGAGGTTGATTAATTTCATCTTGCGTACTTATTCGCTTGATCATGCCATTGTTGCGGCAGCAAAAACAGCATATCTAATTCAGCTGATTAGAAATAGTCATGAAGTTTGGCAGCAATACACCGGCCCAGAGCAGGTGAGGGACCTTCTAGTGGATCATTCTGTATCTCCTAAAATTCAGAAACTTAAGAAATCAAACCCAGAGGCGTTCTTTTATTGGTATCATGCGTTAGCACTTAAATAAAAAGCGCATAATTTAATTCGCCCATCTGACTGCATATCAGAAATTTTTCGTTCAAATTCCTTTAAATGGTAATGCTGTTCCTGGATATGATGAAAAAAATTTGAAATGATTTCCGAAAGTAAATCGCGTTAAATTATGAAAATGAAATTTTATCGGTTATCAATCATCTTAATTGTTGCGTTAGGTTTTAAATGCAATACTTCCAGTAAAATGATTAATTCGTATAGTGTAATACGTAATAATTACTTTTCCAGGGCGTATAATTTACCTGTGAGGGACACAAACAAGGTCAATAAAGATTTGTATGAAGGTATCTTTCATAAAATCAGTTTTGAGAATGAGGCAAAGTGCTTGCTTATGAAGGTTTATGCAGAAGGTAGGGTGTCCGAGGAGTATGGTTTATATGATTACATGAACAGCAATTATTATTTTACATCTATTGCGAATAAGAATTTATTTCATTTTGAGCGCTTAGATACCAGTAAGCATGTTGATATGTATCGTACATTAAAGAAGTTTGTCAATCAACATGAGTTGCTACAACATCAAGTTGATCAACCGGGTACAAGTTTGTTGGATGGTGCTAGTTTTGAAGCAAGTTTAATTCAGGTTGACAGTATCAAGAAAGAAATAGTAGTCAAATCTTATCATTGGTAGTTCAGTGCAGCAACGGCAGCAATAGCCAATTCAAAGCATTTATCGTTGTAACTGATCAAGCTATAAAGATATTTTGGTTTATTTGATGACTCAAGTGTCGGATAGTTTCAATTGACATTCTTCGGGAAATCAATTAACCTTCGTAACACTTTCACCTACACGCACTTTTACCCAATAAAAAAAGGGACTTTTATTCAAAGTCCCTTCGTCCATCAAAAAGTCCGCACGGAGGGACTCGAACCCCCACGGATCGCTCCACCAGATCCTAAGTCTGGCGCGGCTACCAATTACGCCACGTGCGGAAAAATTCCCTAAATTCCACTTCAAATCTCCTCATAACCGTTTCAGGGACAGCAAATGTAGGGGATTTGACCCATATCTGGAAAAACGCCCTATTATTCGTAAATTCGTACGTTATGGCAGAAACAGCAGCGATACCGAAGTACAACCTCAATGACGAACAGGAGAAGAAGCTGATCCTTAGGGAATACCGTGCCTTGCTCAGAGCCCTTAAGCCCAAACTCAAACCCGGTGATAAAGAATTACTGCGCACCGCCTTTGAAATGGCCGCAGAAGCACATAAGACCATGCGCCGCAAAAGCGGTGAGCCCTATATCCTCCACCCGCTGGCAGTGGCCCGCATCTGCGTGGAAGAGATAGGCCTCGGCGTCCGCTCCACCATCTGCGCCCTCCTGCACGATACCGTGGAAGATACCGATATCTCCCTCGAAGACATAGAACGCGAATTCGGCAGCGAGATCGCCCGAATCGTGGACGGGCTCACCAAGATCTCCAACGTCATAGACGTTAACGCCTCCCAGCAGGCAGAGAACTTCAAAAAGATCCTGCTCACCCTCACCGATGATCCCCGCGTGATCCTCATCAAACTATCGGACAGGCTGCACAATATGCGTACCCTCGATAGTATGAAACGCGAAAAACAACTCAAGATCGCCTCCGAAACCGTTTACGTGTACGCGCCCCTCGCACACCGCATGGGCCTCTACAATATCAAAACGGAAATGGAAGACCTGAGTATGAAATACCTGGAGCCCGTTGAGTACAAAGAGATCGCCCGCAAGCTTGCCGAAACAAAACGCGAACGCTCCCGCTATATCAATGAATTCATCAAGCCGATCAACCAGAAGCTGGAGCAGACCAACTTCGAGTTCGAACTCTATGGCCGGCCCAAAAGCATACATTCCATCTGGAATAAGATGAAGAAAAAGGCCGTGGAGTTTGAAGAAGTATACGACCTCTTCGCCATCCGCGTGATCCTCAATGTTCCCCAGGAAACAGAAAAAGAAGCCTGCTGGAAAGTATACTCCTTCATTACCGATGAATATACTCCCGCCCCCGAAAGACTCAGGGACTGGCTTTCCAATCCCAAATCCAACGGTTATGAAGCCCTCCACACCACTGTGATGGGACCCCAGGGTAAATGGGTGGAAGTGCAGATCCGCACCAAACGTATGAACGAGATCGCGGAGAAAGGCCTCGCCGCCCACTGGAAATACAAAGAAGGAGCAACCGACGAAAGTCGCTTCGACAAATGGTTCCAGCAGATCCGCGAAGTGCTCAATGATAAAGACAATGACAGTATCGACTTCCTCCAGGATTTCAAGACCAGTTTCCTGGCCGAAGAAATATATGTATACACACCGAAAGGGGATGTGAAAATGCTGCCCGTCAATTCCACGGCACTTGACTTTGCATTCGCTATCCACAGTATGGTGGGATCACAGTGTATCGGCGCGAAAGTGAACCACAAACTGGTCCCCATCAGCCACAAGCTGCGCAGCGGAGACCAGGTGGAGATCATCACTTCCGCCAAACAGAAACCCAATGAAGACTGGCTGAACATAGTGGTTACCGCCAAAGCCAGGAGCAAGGTCAAGGATGCACTGAAAGAAGAAAAAAGAAAAGTAGCCGACGAAGGCAAGTACACGCTTCAACGAAAACTGGAGAATATGGGCGCGGCATTCAATCAGCACAACGCTGATGTGCTCACCGTCTTCTACAAACTGCCCTCTCCACTTGATTTATACTATCAGATCTCCATCAAACAGATAGATCTGAAGGAACTGAAAGAGTTCCAGGTACTGGGCGATAAACTCGAGCCGCCCAAGCCCGTTAAACCTGTTGAACAAAAACAGGAACATGCCAATACCAAACCAAGTAAGGAAACCGAGCTCATCATCTTCGGCGAAAGCAGTGACAAGATCGTGTACACGCTCGCCAATTGCTGCAAGCCCATTCCCGGTGACGACGTATTCGGTTTTGTAACCACCGGTAAAGGCCTCACCATTCACCGTACCAACTGCCCCAATGCCACCAAGCTGCTCAGCAATTACGGACACCGTATCGTAAAAACAAAATGGGCGAAGAACAAAGAGATCTCCTTCCTCACCGGTCTCAAGATCGTTGGTCTTGACGACGTAGGCGTGATCCATAAGATCACCAACCTCATCTCCGGTGAATTGAAGATCAATATCGCCGCCATGACCATCGAAGCCAAGGAAGGCCTCTTCCACGGTAACGTACGGGTATATGTACACGATAAGGAAGAACTTGAAGAGCTGGTGGACAGGCTGAAAAGATTACCAGGCATCGAAACCGTTGACAGGTACGATACAGACGCTTTGTAACAGAAAAACTTTCTGATAATTCTCTGATTTCTTCCGCAATTACTGCGAAAAATGGCGCTTCAAAATCGAGGCGCCGTTTTTTCTATCTGACCTGCTGAATTCGATACATGAGTAACAGTCGATTCTTTTGGTGGGCTTGTCTTTATATATACCTTAGCCCTGCATTTTAAAACCAGGACCAAGACGAATTTAAAACATATTCGATCAACCAAAACTGTTACTGTATGAGAACTGCTAAACCATACCTGTTCTGATAAATCCTCACGCCCAGAATTACTACTGAACTATAACTACTATTCACAGAACTGTTCGCTCAGGCATTACTGCTATGCCTGAACAGGGATCTATTTTCAAAATCAAAACAAAAAGTACACGAACATGAGACATCTGCTCAGACAAGCAGTGCTTGTTATCCTTTGTGTTGCGTTACCGGCAGTGCTGTTGGCACAGGTGAACGTAACCGGTACTGTAACGGATGCCAAAAGCAATCCGCTGCAAGGCGTATCCGTTAAAGTCAGGAACACAAGTATTGGAACCGCTACCGATGCTAACGGAAAATTCACCATCTCCGTTCCTAAAGTTGGCGCCACCCTTGAATTCTCTTCCGTTGGATTCAAAACTCAAAACATCCAGGCCAGTGGAAACGGTCCTGTCAACATTACCATGTCAGAAGATGTAGGCAGACTGGATGAAGTAGTAGTTACCGGTCTTGCCACCAGTGTTAAAAGAAGAAACCTGGCAAATGCCGTTGTAAGTATTTCCAGTAAAGACCTTGCAGGTACCGCTCCCGCACAAACGCTGGACGCAGCACTAAACGGTAAGGTACCAGGTGCATTGATCAATGCCAACTCCGGTGCGCCCGGTGGTGGTGTTTCTGTAAAACTGCGTGGTGTTACTTCTGTATTTGGTAATACCCAACCACTGTTTGTAGTGGATGGTGTTTTTATGGATAACTCCAGTATTTCCACTGGTCTGAATGCCGTTACCAATGCAAGCACAGGCGGTGGCGTAACCGGGTCACAGGACAATGCCTCCAGCCGCGTGGCAGATCTCCGTGCAGAAGACATCGAGAACCTCGAGATCCTCAAAGGAGCTTCTGCAGCTGCTATTTATGGTTCCAAAGCTGCCGCAGGTGTAGTGATCATCACTACCAAACGCGGTAAATCAGGAAAAACCAGGTTGAGCTTTGCCCAGGACATCGGATTCCTTAAAGCCTCCAAGCTTCTCGGTCAACGGGAATGGAATGAAGAAAGAGCTGCATCCCTTGGTGGACGCGATGTTCCCGCTAATGCAGCGGCGCGCGCAGCAAGAAGAGCTGAATATATTGCCGCACGCGATGCCGGTAAGATCTATGATTACGAGAAAGAGCTCTATGGCGAAACCGGGCTCACCCGTAATACCATGGTGAGCCTCGTAGGCGGAAATGATAAGACCAGCTTTTATATTTCCGCAGGCCTTAAAGATGAACAGGGAATTATCAAAAGAACAGGATACGGCAGTAAGAGCATTCGTCTCAATGTTGACCACCGTATCACAGACAATATCAAAGTAGGGGTTTCCTCCACTTATCTCAATACAACATCAGACCGCGGTCTGACCAATAATGATAATAACTCCGTTACGCACGGCGTGGGATTGTTGAACACACCCAATTTTACAGAGCTGCACCCGAATGAACTGGGCATTTATCCAATTAACAGGTATGTTTCATCAAATATGTTGCATACCAGGGATGTGATGTCTAACAATGAAACTGTTAACCGCTTCATGACAGGTATCAACCTGGAAGCCATTCTTCAGAAATCAGATGCATCTGTAACCAGGTTCATCGCCAGAGGAGGATTTGATTACTACACCCAGGCTTCCCTGGCGCATTTCCCCGGTGAGCTGCAATTCCAGGCAGTGGCGCAAGGTACTTCAGCGCAGGGTACTGCCAGGAACCTGAACCACAACTTCATTTTGTCCCTGGTGAACAATTATACACCATCCGATAATTTCAACCTGGCCTCTTCTATCGGAATGACACAGGAGAACAGGGACTACAACAGTGTTCTGAATGTGGCTACAAGGTTGGTGGCTGGTCAAACCAATGTAAACCAGTCAAGCGCGCTCACTGTATTGCAGGTGCGTGACAAATGGCAGGACAATGGTCTTTATATCCAGGAAGAAGCTACCATCATGGATGCCATTACCCTCACCGGTGGTGTGCGTTTCGACCGCTCTTCCAATAATGGCGATTTCGAGAAGTTCTACATCTATCCTAAAGCAGGTATGAGCTTCAACCTGACCAGGATGAACCTGGTGAATGCCAGCTTCCTGGATAACCTGAAGATCCGTGCTGCTTTTGGCCAGGCAGGTAACTTTCCTGCATCCGGAAGCAGGTTCACACTGATGAGCATTTTCAATATCGGTGGCAATACTGGTCTGCTTCCTTCCACACAACGCGGAAGGCCGGATATTGGTGCTGAAAGAACATCCGAACTGGAAGCCGGTATAGACGTAAGCTTATTTGGTGGTAAAGTGAACCTGGAGATGACCGCATATCAAAAGAAGATCAACGACTTCCTCCTGTTACGTCCCTTAGCTGGTTCCAGCGGTTATTCCACTGAATGGCTGAATGCCGGTGATATCCGCAACCGCGGCGTGGAATTGAGTCTGAATACACAACCTGTTTCAACCAGGGATTTCAAATGGAGCTCAACCGTTAACTACTGGTTCAACCGTTCAGAAGTTACAAGGCTCTCCATTCCATCCGTAGTAATAGGAGCATTCGGTATCAACTATGGTTCCTTCAGGATCGAAGAAGGTAAACCTGTTACCCAGATCATCGGCAGAATGGGATCAAACACTGTCATCGAAAAAGTAGGTGACACTGAGCCTGATTTCCAGATGAACTTCTGGAATGAATTCTCTTTCAAAAAGAATTTCAGTCTCCGCTTCCTCATGCATTGGAAAAAAGGTGGTGATAACGTGAACCTCAGCCAGCTGTTGAGCGACGGGGCAGGTATTACTGCTGATTATGATGAACCCAACAAGGAAGGTATTGGCAAAGGTGCTGCACGTCTTGCCAGGAACGGTGCAAGATATGCTGATGCCTATGTGCAGGACGCCAGTTATGTACGTATCCGTGAGGTAGCAGTTTATTATACCTTCTCCAAACTGCCAACATCTGTGATCAGAGGTCTGCGCATTGGAGTGTCTGCCAACAATTTCTTCACCTTCACAAAGTACAGTGGCTATGATCCGGAAGTATCCAACTTCGGAACCGGCTTCTCTACCAACGTGGATGTTGCTCCATTCCCTGCGTCCAAACGTGCTACTTTCCACCTCACAGTTGATTTCTAAACGATAAAAAAGAGATTAAAATGAAAAGATCATTCATCATATTCATGTCTGCCGGAATGCTGTTGACCGGCTCCCTTTCTTCCTGTAAAAAGGAGATCGGCAGCCTCAATGGCGCCAGCGTGGACGAAATTTCCGCCAACCCAACGCGCTTTGAGCTCAATAACCTGGTGGTGGGGTCTGAAGCAGGTATGAGAAACCAGATTGCCACTTATCTCGATGCCGTTAGTGTATTGGGACGCGAGATGTACCGGTTTTCTGCGGCTGATCCCAGGTTCACTACCGAACTGCTGGGAAAAGACGCCCTTGGCCTCGATAACAGCGCATTCTACATTGCCAACCCATGGAATGCACGTTACCGGGTTGTGAAGAACTGTAATATCATCATCTCCGGTGCCAACAACAGCACTTTTATCAGCGCCAACCAGAAAAAAGGATATATCGGTTTTGCCAAAACCATCAAAGCCTATCAACTGCTGATGAACCTGAACCTGACTGAAAACAATGGTGTTAGGGTAGATGTGGCAGACCCCGGTAATATCGGACCATTCCTCAATTACGAACAGTCACTTACCGAGATCGCCAAATTGCTGGATGAAGGTAAAACTGAACTGACAGGAGCTGAATTGGCGTTCAACATGTCTCCGGGTTTTGATAATAATGGCGGAGGGATTTTGAATTTCAACCGCGCCATTGCTGCCCGTGTAGAAGCTTACAGAAAAAACTGGGCTGCTGTGCTGGATGCGCTGGATGAATCCTTTTTTGATATCGATGGTAATCTCAATCACGGGTTCTACCACACATTCTCCACCGGCCCCAACGATCAAACCAATCCTAATTTCTCGGATACCGTCAGTACCGGTGAATTAAGGATGGCACATCCCTCGTACATCACTGATCTCAATAATTACAATCCCAATGATGACCGTAAGAATAAAGTGTATCTCCGTGATGCACAGACTTCCGATGGTCTCTCCAGTTCATACAATATGTGGGTGTTCACTACAAACACTTCACCTATGTCCATCATCCGCCAGGAAGAGCTGATCCTGCTCTATGCAGAAGCAAAAGCCAACCTGGATGAATTTGATGATGCTGCAGATGCCATCGACCGCATCCGTACTGCACATGGAGGTGTTGCTTACTCCGGAGATCTCAATAAAACCGCACTCATAGATGAAGTGCTCTTCCAGAGAAGGTTCTCCCTGCTCTTTGAAGGTCACAGATGGGTGGATGCCCGGCGCTATAACAAACTGAATACTTTGCCGAAAGACCGTGCCGCCGACGATGTTTTTGAACGCATGCCCAGACCCCTCACTGAAGGTCAATAGTTTAACCCCCTAAGCACTATTACTGCTGCCCTGGCTCTTTTGAGCCGGGGCTTTTTTATGGCGGCAACGCTGAAGTTTTATATGCGGGAAACCGCGTCAGTTGAATGCATGCATTCTTTTGCCCTTCTTCTCTTTTTTAATATATTAGCTACTCATACGCTAATTCAGTCGGTTCAGTAACTAAAATCTACAGTGCAGCATCACGCTCCGTTTTCTTGTCTGACTGTGAGATCCTTTTAAAACACATTCGATCATCCAAAAAAAACCTTTCCACATGAGACCTTTACATGCGATAGACTCCTGTTAGACTTAGCGCTTTCTCTCTTTTCTCAGACCCCCATCTCGCAAACCCCTTTCCGTATACCTGTGCGTATTCACCTCAGGCAGGGCTTTCTATGCCTGCATGTGGATCCTTTTTTAAAACACATTAAAAAACAAAAGTTACACCAACATGAGACATCTGCTCAAACACGCAGTGCTTGCCATCATCTGTTTGGCACTGCCAACGCTGCTATTGGCTCAGGTCAGCGTTTCGGGTACCGTAACGGATGCAAGCAACAATCCTTTACAGGGCGTATCTGTCAGGGTTAAGAACTCTAACGTAGGTACATCCACTGATGTATCCGGAAGATTTACACTCACCATTCCTTCCGCCGGCGCCACGCTGGAATTCACTTCAGTAGGTTTCAAAACACAAACCATTCAGGCCATATCAGGAACTCCCATCTCCATCCGCATGGCGGAAGATGTGGGAAGACTGGATGAAGTGGTGGTTACCGGTCTGGCTACCAGCGTAAAAAGAAGGAACCTCGCCAATGCCGTTGCCACTATCTCAAGCAAAGACCTCACAGGTACCGCACCTGCACAAACATTCGATGCCGCATTGAATGGTAAAGTGCCCGGCGCACTCATCAATGCCAACTCCGGTGCACCCGGTGGTGGCATCTCTGTAAAGCTCCGTGGCGTTACCTCCGTTTTCGGAAATACTCAACCACTGTTTGTGGTGGATGGCGTGTTCATTGATAATACATCCACTCCCGCAGGTCTGAATACCGTCACCGCTGCTGCACGTGGCGGCTCCGCCTCCAACCAGGATAACCCTTCCAGCCGCGTGGCTGATATCCGCGCAGAAGATATCGAGAACATCGAGATCCTGAAAGGCGCCTCCGCCGCTGCTATCTATGGCTCCAAAGCCGCCGCAGGTGTGGTTATCATCACTACCAAACGCGGTAAATCAGGAAAAACAAAAGTGACCCTTTCACAGGACCTCGGTTTTGTGAAAGCAAGAAAACTGTTAGGAACAAGAACCTGGACTGAAGAAAGAGCCGAAGCACTTGGTGGTAACGATCCCGCTGCACGCGCTGCCCGTAAAGCTGAATTCATCGCAGCACGCGATGCAGGCAAGCTCTACGATTATGAAAAGGAAATGTATGGCGAAACAGGTCTCACACGTAATACTATTCTCAGCCTTGTTGGAGGTAATGAAAAGACCAGCTTCTTCATTTCAGGCGGCCTGAAAGATGAAGAAGGCATCATCAAAAGGACCGGTTACACCAACAAAACATTACGCGTGAACGTAGATCATCGCATTACCGATAATATCAAAGTAGGCGTATCATCTACCTATATCAATTCATATGCAGACCGCGGTCTCACCAATAACGATAACAACTCGGTGAGCTTTGGTGTGGCTCTCTCCACCACACCCAGCTTCGCAGAACTGCATCCTACCGAGCTTGGTTATCCGAATAACCGTTTCAGCGCTTCCAACCCCCTGCAGACAAGAGACCTGATGAGTAATGCTGAACAGGTCAACCGCTTCATGACCGGTATCAACCTGGATGCCATCTTCCAGAAATCATCTGCATCAACCACCCGTTTCATTGCCCGTGGCGGTTTTGATTTTTATAACCTTAAAACCAATGCGCTCTTCCCCAATGCCCTGCAGTTCCAGCAGACGGCACAGGGTACATCAGTGCAGGGTTTCGCCAAGAGCCTCAATTATAACGTGATCCTCTCGCTGGTGAACAACTTTACACCAAACGATAATTTCAACCTCACTTCCTCCGCCGGTATTACGCAGGAGAACGGGGATTTCGATAATATCCTGAATGTGGCTACCAAGCTGGTTGCCGGACAACCAAACGTAGATCAGTCCAGCGCCCTCACTGCCACACAACTCAGGAATAAATTCCAGGACAATGGCATCTTCATCCAGGAAGAAGCTACACTTATGGATGCCATCACGCTTACCGGTGGTATCCGATTCGACCGTTCTTCCAACAACGGCGATCCCGGTAAATTCTATCTCTATCCCAAAGCAGGGGTGAGCTGGAACCTCACAAGGATGGACTTCTTCAGGAGCAGTGTTTTCGATAACCTCAAGATCCGCGCTGCTTACGGGCAGGCGGGAAACTTCCCTGCCTTCGGAAGTAAATTCACGCTGATGAGCATTTTCAACATCGATGGAAATACAGGCTTGCTGCCTGCTACACTCCGGGGACGTACGGATATCGCACCTGAAAGAACTTCGGAACTGGAAGGCGGTTTTGATGTGAGCATGCTCGGCGGAAAGCTCAACCTGGAATTCACCATGTATGAAAAAAAGATCACGGACTTCCTGCTGCAACGCCCTGTTGCCGGTTCTTCCGGGTATACATTTGAATTTGTGAATGCAGGTAACCTCCGCAACCGCGGTATGGAAATAAGCCTGAATGCACAACCTGTAAACAACAAAACCTTCAGATGGAATACCACTGCCAATTTCTGGTTCAACCGTTCAAGGGTTACCAAACTGCTGATCGATCCTGTTGAGCTCGGCGTATTCGGACCTACACTGGGTACTTTCAAAATTGAAGAAGGCGCCTCAGCCACGCAGATCGTAGGAACAACAGGCGATGGCCCTACTGTAATTGTGGGTAATTCAGAGCCCGACTTCCAGATGAATTTCTGGAACGAAATCAGCTTCCTGAAAAATTTCACTTTCCGCTTTTTATTGCACTGGAAAAATGGAGGCGATAACGTGAACCTCAGCGAACTGCTCACCGATCTCGGCCGCACTTCTCATGATTATGATGAACCCGATAAGGACAACCTCACCAAGGGACCTGCCCGGCTGGCCAGGTTTGGCGCTGGTTATGCAGATGTGTTTGTACAGGATGCCAGCTATCTCCGTCTCCGTGAAGTGGCGCTGTATTATAACTTCAGCAAGCCACCCACATCCTGGATCAAAGGATTGCGCATTGGTGTGTCTGCCAATAATATCCTCACTGCTACAAAGTACAGGGGATACGATCCTGAAGTGTCCAACTTCGGAACAGGCTTTTCCACCAACGTGGATGTAATGCCTTTCCCTGCATCAAAACGTGCAACCTTCCACATTGCAGTAGATTTCTAAACGAAAAAAATGAGTATTATGAAAAAAACATTCATCATATTTCTCTCTTCCGGTCTGCTGGTGGCGGGTTTGTTCACCAGTTGCAAGAAGGAGATCGGTAGTTTGAACGGCCCGAGCGCCGATGACCTGATCAAGAATCCTACCCGCTTTGAATTGAACAACCTGGTGGTGGGAACCGAATCCGGTATGCGGAACAACCTTGATTTCTATCTCGACGCTACCGGTATGATCGGTCGTGAAATGTACCGTTTTGCAGGCTCCGAGCCGCGTTATACGGGCGACCTGCTGGGTAAGGACAATGCCCAGCCTAATAACAATACTTTCTATCTCACCAATTCCTGGAACAGCCGTTACAGGGTAGTGAAGAATTGCAACCTGCTCATTCAGGGCGCTGCCAATTCCACCTCCATCACGGCCGAACAGAAAAAGGGATATGCCGGCTTTGCAAAAACCATCAAGGCATATGAGCTGCTGCTCAATCTGAACCTCACTTACACCAATGGTGTGAGGATTGAAGTGGCGGATCCCAATAATCCCGGGCCCTTCCTGGGGTACGACGAATCCCTGACGGCCATCGCCAACCTGCTGGATGAAGGAAAAACGGATCTCACCGGATCCGAGATCCTCTTCACGCTTTCCGATGGTTTTGCGCTGGCAAAGAACGGTTCTGCGGTAACTGCAGCAGGGCTGCTCAGGTTCAACAGGGCCCTGGCTGCCCGCGTGGCCGTGTACAGAAAACAATGGGGACCTGCGCTCACGGCGCTGAATGAATCCTTCTTTGGCCTGAACGATGATCTCACCGACGGTTTCTACCATGTTTATTCAACGGGGCCCAATGACCAGACCAACCTGGCATTCTTCCCTCAGAACAATACGGGTGAGGTGAGGCTGGCGCATCCTTCGTACGTGGCAGATATCACGCCGGGAGATGACCGGATCGGTAAGGCTACCCTGCGGACTGAGGCGGCTTCCTTTGATGAGCTCACCAGTAACCGGGATGTTTGGGTGTATACCTCCAACCTGGCGCCGATGCCCATCATCAGGCAGGAAGAGCTGATCCTGATCTATGCAGAGGCAAAGGCCCAGCTGGAGCAGTTACCGGATGCCATTACAGCCATCAACAGGATCAGGGGCGAGCACAATCTGACACCGTACGCAGGTGCTGTTTCCAAAGAGGCGCTGATCACGGAAAATCTTCGCCAAAGGAGGTTCTCCCTGTACTTTGAGGGCCACCGCTGGGTGGATATGAGGAGATATGGCAGGCTGAATGAACTGCCGAAAGACCGGCCCACGGACGACGTATTCGATAAAATGCCCAGGCCGCAGACGGAGGGCCAATAGATCAGCGGAAAAGCTTATATATCGGGGAGCCTTCGCCCGCATCCCCGCGAGTGCCCCATATTTGTCCGGCTCCGGCGAACCCGGTGCCGCCGGAGGCAACGGAATAGAAGTCACTCGCATCCCCGCGAGTGATGGCCACTGCTAAAAAGAAAAGAGGCTGATCTTTTAGGTCAGCCTCTTTTTTATTTTCGTCTTTTATACCATTCGCCTATTTTTGCCCCCGTTTTCCGGAAATTGTTCCGGGAAGCTAAACACACACAAATTCTGTTATGGTTGATGTATTATTAGGCCTTCAATGGGGTGATGAAGGAAAAGGTAAGATCGTAGACTATTTCGCTCCGCAGTATGATATCATTGCACGTTTCCAGGGTGGGCCAAATGCAGGGCACACACTGTATGTGAACGACAAAAAAGTAGTACTGCACCAGATCCCTTCCGGCATCTTCCATGAAAATACCCTCAACCTCATCGGCAACGGCGTTGTGCTTGATCCGGTGATCTTCAAAAAAGAATGCGATAAGGTGGCAGAATTCGGCGTTGACTTCCGCAAGAACCTGTACATCTCCGAAAGGACCCACCTGATCCTCCCTACACACAGGGCGTTGGATAAGGCCTCTGAGATCGCTAAAGGAAACGACAAGATCGGTTCTACCCTCAAGGGTATCGGACCTGCCTATATGGATAAAACCGGCCGTAACGGTCTCCGCGTTGGAGATATGCTGGATAAATCTTTTACCACTCAATACATCAGGCTCCGTCTCAAGCATGAAAAACTGCTGACCAGCCTGAACTTCCACGAAGACATCACTGCCTGGGAAGAAGAATGGTTTGAAGCCATCGAATTCCTGAAAACTTTCAAGATCGTGAATGGAGAATACTTCATCAACGAGAAGCTGAAAGAAGGAAAGAGCGTACTGGCTGAAGGCGCCCAGGGTAGCATGCTGGACGTGGATTTCGGAACCTTCCCCTTTGTAACTTCTTCCAACACCATTTCCGCCGGTGTTTGTACCGGTCTGGGAGTTGCTCCACAGAAGATCAGGGACGTGATCGGTGTTACCAAAGCGTACTGTACACGCGTAGGCAGCGGTCCTTTCCCAACTGAACTGCACGATGAAACAGGCGAGGAACTCCGCCGTATCGGCAGTGAATTCGGCGCCACAACCGGTCGCCCACGCCGTTGTGGCTGGATTGACCTGGTTGCCCTCAACTTTGCCTGTATGGTGAACGGCGTAACCAAACTGGTGATGACCAAGGCCGACGTACTTGATCCTTTTGATGAGTTAAAAGTATGTACCGCATATAAGATCAATGATAAACTGGTTAAAGCCGTTCCATTCCAGATGACCCGCATGGCCATTGAACCGGAATACAAGAGCTTTAAAGGCTGGAAAACCGATATCACGGCCCTCCAATCAGCTGCGGCCCTGCCGGTGGTGATGAAGGACTACGTGACTTTTATCAATGACTATCTTGGAGTTAAAGTTGCCTGGATTTCAAATGGTCCCGGACGTGATCAATTGATAGAAATTCAGTAGTTTCATAGCACATAATCTTATCAGGGTTTTAATGATCAGCCGATCAGGTATCCCACTAATAAAATAGTAGTTAAATATTATTTTTGCCGGTATTTTTTTGTTTGAATAGCATGTGTATCTTAACAGTAAATACATGCACTCGGGCGGAGAGATCCCTGGTGTTTTTTCCGGAAAATTTTTTCAAAAAAAGTTTGGCGAATTAAAAACTTCGCGGAATTTTACAACTCAATCTTACCAGACAATGGCAGCAAAATCTGACAAGGAAAAAAAGACTGGCGGAAACCCTGCACCAAAGTCTTCTAAGGAACTTCCTAAGAAAGAATCCTCCAAACCCAAAAAGAGCGAGGATGATGATGAGGATGATGATCTTGAAGATGATGAGCTGGAAACTACGCCCAAAGCCGGCAAGAAAGCTGGCGGTAAAGCAACAGCATCTAAAAAGAAGTCCTCTGACGACGATGAAGACGGAGACGATGACGATAGTGATGATGATGGGGACGAAGTAGACGATTGGGATAAGGTGGAAGAAGACGAAGACTGGGATCCGGACTTCGAAGAATTCGATCTTCCTAAATCGAAGACGAAGAAATCCAGCGGCGGCAGCAGTGGCGGCGGCAAGAAATCGGCCAAGGACGATGACGATCTCGGACTGGACGATGAATTCAAAGACATGGATCTCTTCAACGACAGAGGCGGATTCGACGATGACGACGATGACTTCTAAAAGAAGGTTCACTTCTTTTTCAATAACCGATTTTCAGCAAACAAAAGCACAAATGTTGAACTGGACTTACAGCCGGTTCGACATTTGTTGTTTTTTGGATAATCATGAATACCAGGGCCAGCATCAATCATATGAATGCATCCTTGGCGCAGGCGCTCTCCATCGCCTGGAATGCAATGCAGGTAACGCTTTTGAGCAATTGCAGCAATTGCATGCTGAACACCGTGACTGGCTTTTCGGTCACCTGGGCTATGATCTCAAAAATGAACTGTTCCCCCTCTCCTCAAATCATCCCGATCCCATCGGTTTTGCCGATCTATGCTTTTTTGTGCCGGAAATTGTGATCCTGCTTGGAAAGGATACCATACAAATCGGTACTTACGGAGATGATCATGCGCAAATACTGGACCAGCTCACAAATCAGCCTTTTGCGGCCTGGTCGGGTATTCAGCATCAATTTCAGTCATGGCAGCGCTTTTCCCGGCCTGAATATATCAGCATCATTCAAAAACTGAAACAGCATATTCTCAGGGGCGACTGCTACGAGATAAACTTCTGCCAGCAGTTCTATGGTGAAAATGTAAAAATCATTCCCCTGAGATTGTTTGAAGAACTTTGTGCTGCCTCCCCCAATCCATATGCCGCTTACTACAGGTGTGATGATAAATACCTGATGTGCGCAAGCCCTGAAAGATATCTCCGTAAAGAAGGCAAGCACCTGCTGAGCCAGCCTATCAAAGGCACCCTGGCCCGCAACAGATTTGACGAATTACAGGATGCCGAAAGGAAACTGCAGTTACAGAACAGCGCCAAAGACCGCGCTGAAAATGTAATGGTGGTAGACCTGGTCCGCAACGACCTGGCAATGGTATGTGAAGAAGGCAGCGTAAAGGTTGATGAGCTTTTCGGCATCTACAGTTTCCCCCAGGTGCATCAGATGATCTCAACCATCAGCGGCACCCTCCGTTCAGACCTCAGCTGGATCGATGCCATCAAAGCCACTTTTCCCATGGGCTCTATGACGGGCGCGCCTAAACGAAGAGTGCTTGAACTGATAGAACAATACGAAGCCGTCAGGCGTGGCATCTTCTCCGGCGCAGTAGGATATATCACCCCGGATGCAGATTTCGATTTCAATGTAGTGATCAGAAGTATCCTCTACAACGAAACCACTGAATATATCAGCTGGCTGGCAGGAGGGGGGATCACTTTTTACAGCGATCCGGAACATGAATATGAAGAAAGCCTGCTTAAGGCTGCAGGCATCAGGCAGGTTTTCGGCGAGCACCAGCGCGAATCCTTCCGTGAGGTGGAAGCCCGCTGGAACAAAAAAGATCCCGGACAATCCCCCCAATAAAAAAGGGTGCACCTTGCGGCACACCCTTAGACTGAATTATTCTTCTTAATTATTTATTTCACCTGGTTGGATACAGTGGAACCGCTCAGGAACAACTGTACCGACTCGTTCAGGATCGCGTACTTGTTGGACATGAACAACTCCATCTTATCGGCAGGCAGTTTCAATTCGTACTGGTTGTCGGCGCTCGCCATCTTCTTATCGAACTCCGGATTGTACCTGTTGAAGGTAGTGATATCCATAGACACATGTTTGGCGATGCAGCTTGAATGGTACTTACCGGAAACCTGCAGGCTCTTTGCCTCGGTCAGCTCTTCATTACTCAGTTTGCGGTTGAGCAGGTAAGTAGCGGTAACCCCGATCTGTTCCCTGGCTTCCTGTTTGGTGAGCGTGGTAATGCCGCCCTGACCTTCGAACACGTAATGGGTACCAATGAATTTCTTAACGTGCGTACGGCTTTCAGCGGGCAGGTAATACTGGAGATCCCAGAAATTACGGCTTCCGCTCTTCTTGATAGCCGAATATACATTACCAGGTCCTCCGTTATAGGCTGCAATTACCAGGAGCCAGTCGCCGAACTCTGTGTAGAGGTCTCTCAGGTATTTAGCGGCTGCATGGGTGCTTTTATAGAAGTCTGTACGTTCGTCTTTACCGTGGCCCACTTTCAGTCCCAGGAGGCGCGCGGTGCCGGGCATGAACTGCCAGGGACCTACTGCCCCGGCCCAGGAAACGGCCGTGCGTTTGAGCTTGGATTCAATCACCGCCAGGTATTTGAGCTCCTGAGGGAGGCCGTAACGGCTGAGGATACCATCCATCATATTGAAATAGGGGCGGCCCCAATCCTTCATTTCCAGCAGGTCTTCACCATGCTTGTCCATATAATCCTCCACGAACTTCATTGCCCGGGGATTCAGCCTTACTTCAGCTGCAGTGGCATTTGCATCTTCTTCGGTATAGAGGCTGCTGAAACCGCCTGATTTGGGAGCGGTGGAATCAGCCTTTCCGGGAAGGAGCAGGTTTGTTTCCAATACAAAGTGATTGGAACGCGGTTTCTTAGTGGCGCCTGTTGTAGAAGCCATTGTAAACCATACCAGACACAGTAAACTGGCGAATACTAGTTTTCTTTTCATCATCATTTTTTTGAGCACAGAAATGCGACCCTTACAGGTATGGATTCAAGAGTTAAAGATGATGTTTCAAATAGGATAGAGAATGCAGTAATTCATTAGGATTGGAGGAAAAAAAATCGGTGCAGAGAACTCCGGGGGTCGAGCGTTAAGGCTTTTCATGTTGACCGGCGAATCTGTACCGCTGCATCCACTGATGGGATAACTGCAGCAAAGATAACTCGCAGAATCGGTTCGTCATAATCTGCAACCCATAAGGCATACCATTACTGTGCCAAAAAAGCGGGATTGAGATACCTGGAATACCGGTGAGATTGGAAAAAACTGTAAAAATGTCAGCCAGGTACATAGCGATGGGGTCCTCCATTTTCTCGCCTATTTTGAAGGCGGTGGAGGGGGCGGTGGGAAGAATGAGGGCGTCGAACTGGTTGAATACCATGTTCGTTTTATTGACCAATAGTTGACGTACCTGCTGGGCCTTCGTAAAGTACGCATCGTAGTATCCCGCGGAGAGCACGAAGGTTCCCAGCATGATTCTACGCTTTACTTCCCAGCCAAAACCGTCAGAGCGACTGGCCTTATAAAATTCGATTAAATCTGCTTTTTTATCCACATCGGCCCTGAAACCGTACTTCACCCCATCAAAACGGCTCAGGTTTGAGCTGGCCTCGGCGGTGGTGAGCACATAATAGGCGGGAACGATATAGTCGAGGTACTCGAAGTCGACCGGGCTTACTGTATGCCCGTCTGCCTTCAGTTTCTCAATGAGCCCGAGGATATTCTCCCTGATCTCGGGGTCAAGGGCAGGGCTTTCCAGGGCTTCCCTGAAATACGCGATGCGTAAGGGTTTGCCGGCTTCAGTGGTCACTGAAGCGGCAGCAGGGACTGTCTCTTCTGTAGCGGTGGAGTCATATTCATCGGCTCCTGCGATCACTTCCAGCACCTGGGCCACGTCCGGAACATTCTGTCCGAAGATTCCGATCTGGTCGAAGCTGGAGGCATAGGCGATGAGACCATAGCGGGAAACCCGGCCATAGCTGGGCTTGAGGCCTACCACACCGCAGAAGTCTGCCGGTTGCCTTACTGATCCGCCGGTATCACTGCCGAGGCTCACCATGCAGAGGCCTGCCTGTACGGATACGGCTGCGCCGCCGGAGGAGCCGCCGGGTACCCGGGTTTCATCCAGCGCGTTCAGTACTTTGCCGTAGGCTGAGTTCTCATTGGTGGAACCCATGGCAAACTCATCGCAATTGGTCACCCCTATGATAATGGCGTCTTCGGCCAGGAGGCGTTCCACTGCGGTGGCATTGTAAATGGCAGAGAAGTTCTGAAGGATCTTTGAGCCTGCGGATACCGCGTGGTCCTTGTAACTGATCACATCTTTAATGGAGATCACCACGCCGTGGAGTTTGCCCAGGGGCTTACCGTCCTTACGGGACTGGTCAAGTGCTTTGGCTTTTTCCAGGGCCTCAGTGGCGAACACCTGCGTATAGGCATTGAGGTTGCTGCGTGATGCTATAGCCGCTAAAAAATGCTGAACAGTATCTGTACAAGTGACAGAACCATTCAGCAGATCAATATGATATTGTTGTATCGAAGTATACGTAAACAAGCGAAACCACCGGTTTTGAGCGCACAAAACGGTTAAAGGATCAACCGGAAAATAGGAGTGTCGGTCAGAAATTATTGAGCAGAGGTGGCTTTCTTATCTTTTTCCTGCATGCCTTCCTCGATCTCTTTCTTCACGTTGTTTTTAGCATCGTTGAATTCACGGATACCTTTACCGATACCGCGCATGAACTCAGGAATTTTACGACCGCCAAACAGGATCAATACCGCAAGAATGATCAGGATCCACTCAGTACCACCCGGCATTGAAATCAGCAACAAATTGGCATTTAATAACATGATCAACTATTTAATTGGTTTGAAATACGAAATTACACCTTTTAGGTAAGCAAAACGAAGAATAGACTTCCAAATTATATACGTGGTTGCCTGCAATCTGGGTTTTTTACATCCGGTTAACGAATGCAAGCGATTGTGTGACATTTTAATCTTCTGTGTGATCTTTCTGCGCTTTCTTCCTTTGTTGTAACGCAGGATAGCCTTCTTTGTTTTCCAACGCACTCTTTCCTTAATCAGCCGCGCCGGCAAGCACAGGCACAAAAAAAGAGCCTGCCTCCGGCAGACTCCCCATATTTAAAATAAGCTGAATTAACGTGAATTCTATGCCTTCGCAGCCTTTGCTTTCGCTGCAGCACCAGTGAGAACGCGTTTTTCCTTGATCCTCGCACTCTTACCGCTACGTTCGCGCAGGAAGTACAGTTTAGCACGACGAACACGACCAGTCTTGTTCAGTTCGATGGAATCAATGTTTGGTGAGTAGATCGGGAAAGTCCTTTCCACACCTACACCATCGGAGATCTTACGAACAGTGAAAGTTGCGGTCTGAGCAGTTCCCTGGCGTTTGATAACATCGCCGCGGAAGCTCTGGATACGCTCTTTACCACCTTCAATGATCTTATAATTAACAGTGATATTATCACCTGCTTTGAATTTCGGGAATTCTTTCGTTCCGGTCAACTGTTCGTGCACATATTGAACTGCTGCGTTCATGACTTCTAAATTTAAGGGAGGCAAAGGTAATGAGAAAAACCGTAATTCGCCAGATATCTAACTCTTTTTCTGTTTTTTCTCCTGAATTGGTTCGCACCACATCGGTACTCACCTTCATTTCACCCTCTGAATCAACCCGTTGTTATGATAATTATTATTTAAATTTCTTTTTTACTTAGCTACGTTCACCGCTCTCTTTTCGCGGATAACGGTTACTTTGATCTGTCCGGGATAGGTCATTTCAGTCATGATCTTCTGGGCGATCTCAAAAGAGAGCCTGTCGGAATCAGCATCTGTCACCTTCTCTGCTTCAACGATCACGCGCAGTTCGCGGCCGGCCTGGATAGCGTATGCTTTCTCAACGCCCTGGTAGGCCATGGCAAGTGCTTCCAGCTCCTTGATACGCTGCAGGTATTGCTGCATGATCTCGCGGCGGGCGCCTGGTCTTGCGCCGCTGATGGCGTCACAGGCCTGAACGATCGGTGCGATCACATAAGCCATTTCCATTTCGTCGTGGTGTGCGCCGATGGCATTCACTACGGCAGGGTTTTCCCCGTATTTCTCAGCCAGCTTGGCTCCGAGGAGGGCGTGGCTCAGTTCTGTTTCTTCGTCAGGTACTTTACCGATATCGTGCAGGAGGCCGGCACGTTTGGCAAGTTTGGGGTTGAGGCCCAGTTCGGCAGCCATGATACCACAGAGGTTGGCTACTTCACGGCTGTGCATCAGCAGGTTCTGGCCGTAGGAAGAGCGGAAACGCATCTTACCAACGATCCTTACCAGTTCCTTGTGAAGTCCGTGGATACCCAGTTCAATTACAGTACGCTCCCCGATCTCCATTACCTGCTCTTCGATCTGACGGCGGGTTTTCTCCACTACTTCCTCGATACGGGCGGGGTGGATACGGCCGTCGGCCACCAGCCTTTGCAAGCTGAGACGGGCGATCTCCCTGCGGAGAGGATCGAAAGAGGAGAGGATGATGGCTTCGGGGGTATCATCTACGATCAGGTCAACACCGGTAGCGGCTTCGATTGCGCGGATATTACGTCCTTCGCGGCCGATGATCTGTCCTTTTATTTCATCGCTTTCCAGGTTGAAAACAGTGATGGAGTTTTCGATGGCCTGTTCAGCAGCAGTACGTTGAATGGATTGGATGATGATCTTGCGGGCTTCCTTGTTGGCTTTCTGCTTGGCATCGTCGATGATCTCCTGCTGAATGGCCAGGGCCTGCGTATTGGCTTCCTGCTTGAGGCTTTCCACCAGCTGAGCCTTGGCTTCTTCGGCGGTGAGGCCGGCAATCTTTTCAAGACGGCGGATATGTTCTTCCTGGTGTTTCTCCAGTTCTGTTCTTTTCAGGTTCACCACCTCTATCTGCCGATTGAGATTATCCTTGATGGCGTCGTTCTCTTTTATCTGTTTCTCTGCCTGCTCTACTTTCTGGTTGATGGTTTGCTCTTTCTGGCGGATCCTGCTCTCTGAATCATTGATCTTCCTGTTCTTTTCCAGCACTTCCTTGTCGTGTTCCGCTTTCAGCTGTACAAATTTCTCTTTGGCTTCCAGCATTCTTTCTTTCTTCAGGTTCTCGGCATTGGTCTGGGCATCTGCGAGGATCTTTTTGGCCTGTGCCTCTGCTTCTTCTACTTTCTTTTGCGTATCCTTGGCGGAAAGTAGCTTACCCACTGCAAATCCAACGGCCAGTGCTACTCCTCCAATTATATAGGTTAATGCATCCATTTTGATTAAAATGTTTTATGAGTTCTAGCATGTTATAGTACCCCGGTATGTATAGTAATTTCTCCAATACGTGAGGTTAATGTGCGAAAGTAAGAAAATTACGGAATGATTCCCGGAACTGAACATTAGAAGGACAATAATTGTTACCGTACCCGGATTTTGAAGATGCAGACGAAGCGTTGACCCTGTAGTAATTATGGGGAATAGGAAGGGAAATGGCCTGCCGCATTGCTGCAGCAGGCCTTCACTATTACCAGATAGCAGCATTTATATCTTATTGGATAACGATCTTCCTGATCTTCCCGTCGCAGCCATCCACCACCCACACATCTCCGTTGGGCGCGATGTTTACATTTTCTGGAAGACAGAAGCGGGCGGCTGAACCGGTGCCATCTACAAATGCCGCATCTGATTTGATCCCGCCAAGCGTGGATACCCATCCTTTCTTACTGATATAACGGATGCAATGGTTATCCCGGTCGGCCACTGCGATATTGCCTTTTGCGTCTGTGCCGATCCCTCGCGGGAACCAGAATCGGGCCCGGTCTCCGGGGCCGTCAACCAAACCGCTCTCACTGCCGGCAACCAGTGATACATCACCGGCAGGCGTGAATTTCTTGATCTTACTGTTATACGAATCGGCCAGCAGGATATTGCCTTCCGCATCGAGGCGGAGGCCTTGCGGAATAAACAACCTGGCTGCAGTGCCATTACCGTTCACATCCCCTGAAGTGGTGTTTCCGATAAAAGTGCTGACAGTATTCCCTTCGATCTTGCGGACCTTATTGGCATAGTACTCGCTTATATAGATCACTCCGTTCTTATCTACCGCAATCCCCTGGGGATTATTGAAAGATGCCACCGATACATCACCGTCAACTGTTCCGAAGCGGGTGTTGTGGCCTGCGATCCTGGTGACTACACCGGCAGGGGTGATCTTCCTGATACAGGCATTGCTCAGGTCCACAACGAAAATATTTCCATCGCCGTCGATGGCCATGCTTTGAGGACTGCCGAAAGTGGCGTCAGCAGCGGGCCCGTCATCCATACCGGGCATACCTGATCCTGCAAATGCGCGCAGCACGCCATCGGAACTCACTTTAAAGATCCTCATCAGGTTCCTGTCTGAGATATACATATTCCCCCGGGCATCGAAAACAATATCGCTGGGTATGGCATTATCTCCCGGGTTATAATTGAAAGTGCTTACTGCACCTATCCAGTCATAATAGAAATCGGTGGTGGATACACTGGTCCTGGTATTCGTTTTCACAGTTATTTTCCCATCACCTGCTTTTGCAGGAATGGTAACGGTGAGCGAAGTTCTTGTAGCGGCGGTAACAGTGCCAGTCAGCTCATTTACTTTCACTGTGTTTTCAGCCGGTACTTCGGAGAATCCTGTACCGGTGATCACCAGCTGACCGCCGCCCTTGCCATGCTCCGTAAAAGAAGTGATGGCCACTTCAGGTTGCAGCTGCGTTACACTCACCGTTACGGCATCGAGCCCCGTTGCTTTCAGCGTGATCGTTGTTTTCAGTTCATTGGCGCCTGTGTTGGGGGCGCAGGTCAGTTCTATTTTGGTATTGCCGGAAGAACCTTTGAGGGGCAATGCTTGCAGCCAGGAAGGAAGACCGCTCAATTCCCAGTCTGTGTTGGAACTGACGTTGAAGGATTCTTTGCCGCCTTCCACCTGGAGGGTAATGGAAGTTTTGTCAGCGCTTAATTCGTTTTGCGGCGGACTGGTTTTGTCGCCGCCTTTTTTACTGCAGCTATGGATACAGATACTGCTTATCAGGGTCAGCAGACCGATGGGCAGAAATTTCATAGTGTAAGGGTGTGGGTTATAATTTGAATGAATTCAGAAACGAAACTAATTGACTTTTATGATCCATTAATGCTAAATTCGTATTACCATATACACCTTACCTGACATGAAATCCCTGACTTTCAACAAACGCATTTTTTTTGTAATAGGAGCTGCGTTTTTCCTCCTGACTGCCTGTAAGATCACCCTGCTTTCCGCTTATGATGAGGTCACTGATAAAGTGCTCTCGGACATGCAGCAGTCAACCACATCCTTTTTTGTACAATACGAAACCACACCGTCCGCACCCGGACTGAAATACGAAAACCAGTTGCCTTTTTACCAGGGACTCAAAATCAGTTCCCGTACCCTGCGCATCCGGAACAACGCTATTGAACAGAACAAGCCGATGATCACCCTGCTGGACCTGCTGGATGAGAACATCACCCTGATGGACTCGCTCCACCGGCAAAAGCCGGACGGCTTACTGGCGCCTCATGATGTGCGCCTGCTCAAGAGCGCCTTCGAGACCCAGTATACGGCGATATTCAAATTCATCCTGGCATTGAAGACCAGGGCCTCTGCCAAATAATTTCATTCATTCATCCCATTCCATCAGCTATGAACCTTAATATTCCGGCATTGGCGAAGGACATGCTCAATGCCGCCAAACCAGTCCTGAACGATTACTGGAAAGAAGTAAAGCCTTATGTGGAGAAGGAGAGTAAGGCCTTTGCCCAGAACCTGGGCATGATCGCCAAACTCAAGGTCCAGGGAAAGATCACCCGTGAGGAAGCGCTGATCCATATCCAGATCCAGCGGAACTCCTACCGGGCCGTGCTCACTGCCGTGGAAGGCCTCGGCATCCTGATGGTGGAAAAAGCCCTGAATGCCGCTATCGGCGCAATAAAAACGGCGGTGAACACTGCCATCGGCTGGACTTTGCTCTAAGCGCTCAAGGAACTTCAGCCGCCAAACATTACCTTTGCGCAAGCCTTATTGGAGTTTATAACATTATATAAATACACGGATGACTATTTCTTATAACTGGTTACACGAATACCTGCCGGCAACTATTGAACCTGAAAGACTGAGCAAGATCCTCACTTCTGTGGGGCTTGAAGTGGAAAGCCTTGAAAAATATGAAAGCCTCAAGGGCGGACTGCAGGGCCTCGTGGTAGGTGAAGTGCTCACCTGCGAAAAGCATCCCAATGCCGATAAATTATCTGTTACCACGGTAAACATCGGTACCGGTGAGCCCCTGCAGATCGTTTGTGGTGCACCTAATGTGGCAGCCGGACAAAAAGTGATTGTTGCTCCCGTAGGCGCCACCATCTATCCAAAGGGGGGAGAACCGGTGACCATGAAAGTGGCTAAGATCCGCAGCGTGGAAAGTCATGGCATGATCTGCGCCGAAGATGAGATCGGCCTTAGCGACAACCATGCGGGTATCCTGGTGCTTCCTGCTGAAACCAGGGTGGGCATGCCAGCTTCCAACTATTTCCCTATTTACACGGATTATATCATCGAGATCGGTATCACACCAAACCATATGGATGCGATGAGCCATATTGGTGTGGCGCGTGATGTTTGTGCATACCTGAGCCATCACGACAGAAAGGACAATCGTGTAAAGAACCCGTCTGTAAACGCTTTCAAGCCCGATAATACTTCACTGCCCATCACGGTGGAAGTGGAGAATACCAATGCCTGCCAGCGCTACAGTGGTGTATCCATTTCAAATATCACAGTAAAGGAAAGCCCGCAATGGCTGCAGGATAAACTGCGCGCTATCGGCCTTCGTCCCATCAATAATATCGTAGACATCACCAATTTCGTGCTGCACGAAACCGGTCAGCCACTGCATGCTTTTGATGCAGCTGCCATCACAGACAATAAGGTGATAGTTAAGAACCTGCCGGAAGGCACGCCCTTTATCACACTGGATGAGAAGGAAAGAAAACTGAGCGCTGACGACCTCATGATCTGCAATGGTGCAGGCGAGGGCATGTGTATCGCCGGTGTGTTCGGTGGTATCAAAAGTGGTGTGAAAGAAGGTACAACCAATATCTTCCTGGAGAGCGCCTGGTTCAACCCCACGGATATCCGTAAAACATCATTCCGTCACGGACTGAGAACGGATGCAGCGGTTCGTTTCGAAAAGAATATCGACATCAGCAATACGGTGAATGCCCTCAAACGCGCAGCACTCCTCATCAAGGAACTGGCGGGAGGGGAGATCAGTTCCGACCTGATAGATATCTATCCCCAGCAGAAAGAGAAAGTGGCCGTTCAATTGAAGTACCACTACCTGCGCAAGCTGAGCGGTAAGAGCTATCATTTCGATAGTGTGAAGAAGATCCTTACCAGCCTTGGTTTTGAAGTGATCAAGGAAGGGATGGACGATCTCTGGGTGGCTGCGCCATACTGGAAGCCGGATATCTCCCTGCAGGCCGATGTGGTGGAAGAGATCATGCGTATAGATGGTCTGGATAATATCGAGATACCCAATGCCATCACCATTTCTCCTTCTGTTGAGGCTGACCGTTACAAATACCTGTACAAAGAAAAAGCATCCAATTACCTGGCAGGTGTTGGATTCAACGAGATCTTCACCAACTCCATTACCAATGCCGCTTATTTTGATGAGGCGGACCTGGGAAATGCGGTGAAGCTGCTCAATAACCTGAGCGCCGTGCATAATATCATGCGTCCTTCCATGCTGGAAACCGGACTGGAAGCCGTGGTGCATAACCTCAACAGGAAGAACCTGGACCTCCGGTTCTTCGAATTCGGTAAAACCTACTCCACCGGTGGTTCCGGTAAATATGAAGAGCACGAACATCTCTGTGTGTACATCACCGGAGATGTGCAGGAAACCAGCTGGAAATCCAAAGCAGTAGCGGCCGACCTCTACTATCTGAAAGGCATCGTGGCAAGAATATTGCAACTGGCAGGGATAAGCAAAGTGAGCTGGAAAGCGGCGGAAGACAATATCGCTGCCAAAGGCAAACTGGTGAATGCCCTGCAGGTGATGATCGGTCAGGACCTGATTGCAGAGCTGGGAGTGGTGAACGGCAATGAACTGAAGCGTTTCGATATCAAACAACCGGTGTTCTATGCGGACTTCGACTGGGAGCAGATGCTTAAGTACATGGCCAGGCAGGAACTGAAAGTGAAGGAACTGCCCAAACAGTTGCCCGTGAACCGTGATCTGGCCCTGATAGTTCCGAAAACGCTGGTATATTCTGATGTGGAATCCACCGTGAAGAAGGCTAAGCTCGACAAGCTCCAGCGCATACAGTTATTCGATGTGTTTGAAAGTGAAAAGATCGGTAATGATAAGAAGTCACTCGCCATCAGCTTTACTTTCCTGGATGAAGAAAAAACTTTGACGGACAAGGAGATCGATGGCATGATGAACAAGATCATGGACGCCCTTGAAAAAGACCTGAAAGCCGAGATCCGCAAATAGTTTAAAAAAAATATCCATGTCGCAGACAGCATCATTGACGCGGTTCAATGAAAAATTGCAGCTGGCGGTACAACAGTACCAGTCCCTGCAGCGGGAGAATGCCCGGTTGCAGAAAGAACTTCAGGACTTGAAAGGGAAGGAGGAACTGCACCTGCATCAGATCACTGAACTGGAAAATAAAGTGGCGGCACTCAAAATGACTGCCGGTCAGATAGAAGTTACTGACAGGAAGGAATTAGAGAAAAAGCTGAACCTGTACATCCGGGAAATCGACCGGTGTATCGCCATGCTGGGAGACTGAGCCTATACCCTTTTTACAAGGCGCATCTTTTGTTCATCTTCACCCTGAAACAGTTCTAAAGTGTAAACGCCGTAAGGCAGGTCGTTGAGGCCTTTCCAGGTCACCGTTCTGTCGCCTTTGAGAACATTGGCTTCCATGCGGCTGCATTCGGCGCCTTTTTCATCTCTGAGGATCGCACGGAGGCTGGAGCGGATGGGTTCTACCAGTTCAAATGTGAGGACATCAATGAAGATGGGGGATTTGATTGTTGCAAACATGGTTTATCGCTTGGGTTTTGGTACTGTTATTCATAGAATACGTGATACAATTGTCCTTGCCTTAACCTAACCATCCAAAACGATCCTATACTGGTCTTTAATACATGAAAACGTCCGTTGTGAATACCGTGTGGATAAATATAGAGCAGACATTTCAAATTTGCAAGCAATGGAAGAATTAATTCCAATAAATGTTGTGATAGGTGACCGCACCTACCGGATACGCATATCTCCTGACGACGAGGAAGTGGTCCGCAAGACCCTGAAATTGATCAATGACAAGATCATTGAGTTCAAAACCAACTTTGCCGGTAAGGACATGCAGGACTATGTGGCCATGGTGATCCTCTGGTATGCCACACAACAAAAAGCGGCCGGAAACCAGCCGCTGATTGATCATGAGTCGGAACAGCAATTGTCCGCCATGGAAAAACTATTGGATAAGATACTGACGGCCGAAGCCTGATCAACTACTTTTTAGCAGTGTTGGTATCTGTATCGATCTTCATTTTGAAGGGGATCTCCTGTCCTGCAATTGCCAGTTTCCCATCACCATCCATATTCATCTTTCTGGTCTTAACCAGGCCTGTAGCCACTTCCATGGTGTATTCACCTTTGAGGAGCCCTTTCAGGTCCATATTCATGGTCATACCAGCCTGCTCGATCTCTCCGCTGCGGGCAACGGTGCCGCCGAAGCTGATCTGCGCATCTGCACCCTGAATGGAAACCACCCTGTAGTTGAGCACGAACTTGCTTTGGGTCTTCTGGTCTGTAAGGCTGTCTACCCAGGTATCACCGGCTTTAAGCGCCTTCTCAGGAAGGTTGGCGATGATCTCCAGGCTGGAACCAACCTTGGTCATGCTTTCTCCTACATTGCCTGACATGGATCCGATCATATCGTCACCTGCTTTGGTTTCTTTCTCATCACTGGCAGTGATCATTCCTTTGTTGTTGATGGTAACATTGGTGGGGGTATTCAGTTTGTCTCTGAAAGCCTCTGCAAACTGGCTGCTGGAATCTTCTTTCTTATCTGAATCATAGCTCATGCTCTGGGGACCTGCCTGCATATCCACCACCACACGGGTGAGGGTGTTCTGGAGTTTGGTTTCCGCAGCGGAAGCGTCTGTAACGCCTACTTTATTGGTGAATTTATAGTTGTTCACCATGTCCATCGACTGGCCCATCATTTCCATGGTCATTACCATCTTCATGGTGCTGCTGGTCTCGATCTGCTGGCCTTTGGTGAATACTGCTTTACGGGTGATGGTCTGTGCGGAAGCAGCTCCGGTGATCAACACTGCTGCTATAGCGATGAAATGTTTCATACGAGGAATATGTTATTTAGTAAGGTTAGTCGCTTTCAGGCGATCTATATTGCAAAAGAAGGTCAAATTATTTTAACCCGGTACACTAATTTCTGAGCTTCCCGCTCAGTTCTTCACCAGTATAAAATGGAAGGGAGGGAAACTGCGGAGATTCATCAGCCTTTCGATTTTCACAGGCTTGCGGAGCATGCGGGGAAAGGAGGTGAGGCTGGCAATTTCCACTGCATTGGAGGAGGCGATGGCCCCGGCCGTGAGTATTCGCCGGCAAAGCGCCTCATAATGCTCCAGCAGGGCCAGCTCTCTGGGCTGTCCGTCGTTCAGCAAAACCTCGTAATGTTTCAATTGATAGACCCGCATAAAAATGGTGTATCTGCTCACTGCTAATGTCGGCTTTATAACAGATATTTCCTATGGATGTTTGACGATTTTTATAAGAAATACCTGCGAGGCCCCGCTTTCAGGGTTGCAGGCCCCCGCAAAGCCGCACTGAATCCGGCTTTTCCATGGCCGGAAAACTGCTAAAACAACCCCCTGCTGAATCTTGAATTTGGCCGGGTTTTTCCAAATTTCAGGGTGCTTTTTCTTTCGCACAGACTGTGTTAATTTCTTTTAGGAACGGGTGCCAAACTTTTGTAAATTGGGGATAGGTTAAGCGTTGATGTGGATAACCCATCAAACCCTGTGGGTACGCCGGTGGATTGCGGGTGATGAAATATAGATCGGAAAAAAGTTTTTTCGGGACGATGGGGGGCTTTATATTCGCCCTCCTGACTGACGCGGTAACATTGCGATAACCCTGTAGTAACAATTTCGTAACAACAAGGCTGGAACTAACCCGCAAGTCATTGGTTGGCTCACCCCAATTAATGTATTGGACCCTTACGCACCTATACCTGGAAAAACCTGAACTAAGCTGGCTGCAGCAAACCAATGTGTTAACTATTATTGACCCTCTTGAATGGACTTGACTAACCTCAATAAAGACCGGAAGAACCGTCGCAAAGGACCGTCTGTGGACCTGAGCTCGATGGTTTACGGCAAGGTTCCCCCCCAGGCCAAAGACCTGGAAGAAGCGGTACTCGGTGCTATCATGCTCGAAAAGAGCGCTTTCGATACAGTGATTGAAATCTTGAAACCCCAGTGTTTTTATACAGAGGCCAATCAGCGGATCTATTCCGCCATGCAAAGCCTGCAGCAGAAGAACCAGCCCATCGATATCTTAACGGTGGTGGAAGAACTGAAGAGCAAAAGTGAACTGGAAATGGTTGGCGGCCCTTACTACGTTACCCGCCTTACCAATGCCGTGGTTTCCGCCGCCAACATAGAAGCGCACTCGCGCATCATCCTCCAGAAATTCATCCAGCGTGAACTGATCCGCATCAGTGGGGAGATCATCAGCGAAAGCTATGAAGACAGTACGGATGTGTTTGACCTGCTGGACGAGGCGGAGAGCAAGCTCTTCGAGATCACCAACAATCACCTCCGTAAGAACTTCGACAGTATCGACTCTGTGCTGGTGAAAACAGTGCAGCGTATCGAGGATATGCGCCACCGTACGGAAGATATCACCGGCGTACCCAGCGGATTCCCTTCCCTGGATAAAGTGACCTACGGATGGCAACCATCGGATCTGATCATCCTGGCTGCCCGTCCTGCCGTAGGTAAAACGGCATTCGCCCTTAACCTGGTCCGTAATGCGGCACTCAGCAGCAAACAGATCCCTGTGGCTTTCTTTAGCCTTGAAATGAGCTCGGCACAGCTGGTACAACGTATCCTCTCTGCCGAATCCGAGATCTGGCTGGAAAAGATCTCCCGCGGTAAAATGGAAGAGCATGAAATGAAACAGCTCTATGCCAAGGGTATTCAGAAGCTGGCCCAGGCACCCATCTATATCGATGATACAGCCGCCCTCAACGTATTTGAGCTGCGAGCCAAGGCCCGCCGTCTCAAAAACAAACACAATATCGGCATGATCATTATCGACTACCTGCAGCTGATGAGCGGCGGTGGCGGTAAGAACGTGAACCGTGAACAGGAGATCAGTACCATCTCCCGTAACCTGAAAACACTGGCCAAGGAGTTGATGATCCCCATCATCGCCCTGTCCCAGTTAAGCCGTGCGGTTGAAACCCGTAAAGAAGGCAATAAGATGCCTCAGCTGAGTGACCTTCGTGAATCGGGCGCCATCGAACAGGATGCGGATATGGTAATGTTCATCTACCGTCCGGAATACTACGATATCACTTCCAATGAAATGGGAGAGAGCAATAAAGGTGAAACGCACGTACGTATCGCCAAGCACCGTAACGGTTCGCTGGAAACCATCAAACTCCGCGCCCAGCTTCATATCCAGAAGTTCGTGGAAATGGAGGAAGATGATTTCGGCGGCATCGGCGCCGGTGGAGGCGGTGGCAGCTGGAGACCTGTTCCTACTGATGGCGCAGGAGGCGGCGATGGCGGAGCCAAGCTCTACATCCAGGCAGGAAGTAAAATGAATGATATGCCTTACGGCGATGATGATGAATCACCCTTCTAATTATCATCATGAGTCTGCCTATCTTCTTTTATCCGGAACCGGCATCAGTCAATGAACTGGTGCAGTTGCCGGAAGAAACATCAAAGCATATTGTGCAGGTGCTGCGCATGGATGCCGGTGAGCACCTCCAACTGGCCGATGGAAAAGGCAATCAGCACCTGGTGATCATTGCAGAGCCGCACAAGAAAAAGTGCATCGTGAAAGTGCTCAGCACAACCACGGTACCCGCTCCTGCAAGAAAGATCAGCATTGCCATTTCCCTGCTGAAGAATGCCAGTCGCTTTGAATGGTTCATGGAAAAAGCCACGGAGATCGGCGTGTCAGCCATTATCCCGCTGATCTGCGACCGCACCGAAAAACAGCATTTCAAGAAAGAACGCTTCGAAAATATCCTGGTCAGTGCCATGATGCAAAGCCAGCAAGGTTGGCTGCCAGTGCTGCATCAGCCATTGCAGTATGAGCAACTCTTCCGGATGGAAGACACCATACTCGCCAAACAGAAATTTATTGCACATTGTGAGGAGAACCGGAAGGAATCCCTGCGCTCGGCAGTTGACTTCCATCAATCCTCCCAACTGATCCTCATCGGCCCGGAAGGAGATTTTACGCCATTGGAGATCAAACTAGCGCTGGACCATCATTTCACTCCTGTAACGCTGGGGGATACCCGCTTGCGCGCGGAAACGGCCGGCGTTGTGGCGGCTACCTTACTTTGTATCCATTAATTATGTAATGTGCAGTAGCTCGCGTCCCCGCGGGTTACTTATATCCCGTCGCCTCCGGCGACACGGTGTTAGCCAGAGGCGAATAAATAGAGATCACTCGCCGGGAGGCGAGCGATTGGGCACACGCTGAGTATTGGGCGCACTTTGCTTATTGGTGTGCTTCAATAAAAAAGCGGAACCATCGGCTCCGCTTTTATTGTATGAATTTTCTTTTAGTGTTGATTATTCGCATTGCTGCCCGCAGGACTGTTATCCTTCATCCTGGGCTCGCGTAATTCCACCGGTTTCTTTTTCTTCTCGCGCTTACGGATCCACATGTTCAGCAGTTCCACACCAAAAGAGAAGGCCATGGCAAAGTAGATATAACCTTTATCGATATGGCTGTGGTGGATAGGTTCCAGGCCTTCAAAGAACAGGCTGAAACCAACCATCAGCAGAAAGGACAGGGCCAGCATCTTCAGCGTGGGATGCTGATGGATGAAGTTGCTGATCTTGTCTGCAAAGAAGAACATGATGATCATGGCAATGATCACGGCAACGATCATCACCGGAACAATGCGGGCAAGGCCCACAGCCGTAATGATACTGTCGAACGAGAATACCATATCGATCACAATGATCTGTGCGATCAATGCTCCGAAGGAAGCCTGTTTGTTGTTCTTTGGATTGACCGACTCCTCATCACCCTCCAGTTTGTGGTGGATCTCCTTCACTGTTTTATACAGCAGGAACAGACCACCCACGAACATGATCACATTACGCAGGTTGAAAGCAAAATGCGAGTCTCCGAAATTGAATCCGAACAACTCGGAATTACCGTTCTTCACCAGCCATCCAATACCCAGCAATAAAAGAATACGTACCGAGATGCCGGCAAGCATCCAGATCCGGCGGGCCTTGAGCTGTTGTTCCTTGCTCATACGCCCCATGAGGATCGACACGAATATCACGTTGTCGATACCAAGCACTACTTCAAGTGTTGTAAGGGTCAATAAACTGATCAATGCATCGATCGTAAATAACTGCTCCATGAGCGGGTAATATATTTTTTAAAACTGAAAGTTAATTAGTAGCTGCTGGTCACTGTTTATTACAATCGCGATTACACTTTCCAGTTCCTGCTGATCTTTTTGGCAATGGATGGCCCTTCATAAATAAAGCCTGTCCAGATCTGCACCAGCACAGCGCCGGCAGCTTCTTTAGCAGCCGCGTCCTCTCCAGTGAAGATACCACCGGAACCGATCACCGGCACTTTGCCGCCAGTCTTCTCACAAATATAACGCACCACTTCAGTGGACCTGGTCAGCAGCGGCTTGCCGCTGAGACCTCCTGCACCGATAGCTTCCAGTGTGGAAGCGGGTGTTTGCAGGTTATCGCGACTGATAGTAGTATTGGCCGCCACCAGCCCGTCAAGGCGGATCTCCAGGGCCAGGTCAACCACATCATCGATCTGCTCCTGGGTAAGGTCCGGTGCAATTTTCAGCAGCAGGGGTTTTGCTTCTGCTCCGGAAGGGGTAAGCTGCGTATTGATGGTCTGCAGATGCGAAAGGATTTTGCGCAGCGAATCCTTTTCCTGCAAGGCGCGAAGGCCGGGTGTATTAGGGGAGCTCACGTTCACCACAAAATAATCCACCACCTGGTAGAGCTCGCGGAAGCAGATCTCGTAATCTTTCCAGGCATCTTCGTTGGGGGTTACTTTGTTCTTGCCGATATTGCCGCCGATGATGAGGGGAGAAGAAGCATGCTGCTCTCTCCACTTCTTCAACCTTTCCACTACAACTTTTACGCCATCGTTATTGAAGCCCATACGGTTGATCAGGGCCTTGTCTTTGGGGAGGCGGAAAAGCCTTGGCTTATCGTTGCCAGCCTGTGGAAGCGGTGTAACGGTGCCGATCTCAACAAAACCGAAGCCCATCACCTCAAGTTCTGTGAGGTAGAGCGCGTTCTTGTCGAAACCTGCAGCCAGGCCGATCCTGTTGGGGAACTGAAGACCGAAAATAGTTGTAGCACCCGCTGAAGCCGGTTTGAATGAAGCGGCCAGCATTTTGCGGATGAATCCGATACGGCAACCCATTTTGAACATATTCATGGCAAAATGGTGCACGGATTCCGGGTCAAAAAGGAATAGAAATTTGCGAATTAACTGGTACATAATGGAGCGCGAAGATACTGCAACTTTAACGCACAGCTATTTGGCGGGAAGAAAATGGTGTATTAACTTTGGAAAGGAAGTTGCATAAACAACTAATAATTCATTTAAATATATCTTATGCAGGAAGCATATATCGTTGCAGGATATCGCACCGCAGTAGGGAAGTCAAAAAGAGGCGTATTCCGTTTCTACCGCCCGGACGACCTGGCCTCAGAAGTGATCAAATCACTGGTAGCTTCTGTACCCGGACTGGAACCGAAGATGGTGGACGATGTGATTGTGGGTAATGCAGTTCCCGAAGCGGAGCAGGGATTACAGGTAGGCCGGCTGATTGCCGCCAAAGCCCTGGGCATTGAAGTACCGGGTATGACGGTGAACCGCTATTGCGCCTCCGGTCTGGAGACCATCGCCATTGCCACCGCCAAGATCCGCACAGGCATGGCCGAATGTATTGTGGCAGGCGGCACCGAAAGCATGAGCCTGGTGCCTACCTCCGGTTGGAAACCTGTCCCTTCTTATGCCATCGCCAAAGATGAACCCGATTACTTCCTGGGCATGGGCCTTACCGCTGAAGCAGTGGCCAAAGAATATGAAGTGAGCCGAGAAGACCAGGATGCCTTCTCTTATAACAGTCACCAGAAAGCGATCAAAGCTATACAGGAAGGATATTTCAAAAGCGGCATCCTGCCCATCAATGTAGAGCAGGTATACGTGAATGAAAAAGGAAAACGCGCCGTAAAGAATTATACAGTGGATACGGACGAGGGCCCGAGAATGGATACCAGTCTGGAAGCCCTGGCCAAACTCAAACCGGTATTTGCCACCAATGGTACCGTAACAGCCGGTAACTCTTCTCAGACCTCCGATGGTGCTGCTTTTGTGGTTGTGATGAGCGAAAGACTGGTGAACCAGCTGGGACTTAAACCTATTGCGCGTTTAGTAGCCTGCACCTCTGCAGGTGTGCATCCCCGTATCATGGGTATCGGCCCTGTTGAAGCAGTTCCCAAAGTATTGAAGCAGGCAAATATGAGCCTGGGACAGATAGACCTGGTGGAATTGAACGAGGCTTTTGCATCGCAGGCGCTGGCCGTGGTTCGTAAACTGGGCATCAATCCGGATATTGTGAACATCAATGGCGGTGCGATTGCATTGGGCCATCCATTAGGATGTACCGGCGCCAAGCTCACTATCCAGATCACCAATGATATGAAGAGATTGGGTAAAAAGTACGGGATTGTAACGGCCTGTGTGGGCGGTGGACAGGGGATCGCAGGGATCATTGAGAATATAGATTAAGCAATAGAATTTAAATATTGGAAGTCTCCGGTGAAAGCCGGAGGCTTTTTTGTTTTAGAAGGGGCTGTCAAAAAGTTTTCAGATTACCCTGAAAACTGATTTCCTGCCTGGGCATGAAGAAGCCTTTAATGCAATTGGGATTGCGGATACAGATCTGGATATGCGTTTTGGAAAAAATGCCGGAACCTTCAAAGGCGGGGCCTCCTTCAATGAAGGCGCCGCGGACGGAATCGAATACAGGTAAAATGGATTGGGCTGGTATTACAGACGTTACACCTGTTTCATTTTTCATTTTTGCATGCATATACTCGATTACGGTACAGTCCAGATAGCGAAGCAATCTATCTTTATTCAGATCATTTGGAATGTCTTTATTTACTGGCAATATTTTTCCTGATAAGCGATACACTTCAGACATAGATTTATAATATCTGGTCAAAAGGTCAATAAATCTGCTATCCAGAAAGTCACAGCAATATCCTAATTGCAGGACCGCCCCTATAACAGCGGGCTCAGAAATATTGCCACGGATTTTCTTCGCCATGGCCCATTGCATGGCTCTTTCAAAATTGTTCTCCCAGAAATACAAACCATGCCCAAGCCAATCAAACGGCTTCTGACTAAATTTGATTTTAGAAGGATGTAGTAATAATTCATCCCGGACCGGAGCTTCGCAACCGTGGAAGCCGATGACCAGGTTCGATTTGAGATCATACATAAAACCGCTATTAAGGAGCGGTAAGCGTGTATTCCTGGAGTGCTTTGTATGGTTCGGTATAGTTTCCGTCCTTGTCCATGATGCCAGCATCGATGAGTTCCTGCAGAGCCTGTTCCCGGGTCAGTTTCCTCCCGATCAGGCTCTTCGCGTGATTCATCAACCGCTCGTATAGCGCATCCGGATCAAAAAAGTTTTCTTCACCTGTTACCATATCAAGTGATTTAGAATATCAAAGCTACTAATTATTTTTAATATGTTTTGTCACAATTCCTCCTCACGGCAACCCACCCCCGAAACTTCATAATCCCCTCATTCCCTGTTCAAACACGCAGTTCCACCCAATAACGTATTATTACGAATTTGCATGAAAATATACTGCACCTGACCCATTTTCTTTCAAATGGCAACATTTTTGAGCACAATTAGCGTTTACTGCTTACCCCCAAAAATAACCGTATGGATAGAAGAGAATTCTTCGCCCTGAAACCCAAAGCCAATACTCCTGTAGAAACGCCATTCGGCGGCCTGCGCCAGATCAATACAGGCCTGGATCCATATACCGGACCCTGGACAGCCAATGAAGTGGTGCACCTCCTCAAAAGAACCATGTTCGGAGCTAAAAGAAGTGATGTTCAGTATTTCAGCGGCATGAGCATGTCAGCCGCCGTTGATTCCCTGCTGAATGTACCCGTGGGAATGCCCGCTCCACCAGTCAAAGGATATACAAATGAAGATATAAATCCAGCTGATCCTGATTATGCTATTCCTATAGGAGCAACCTGGGTGAATACGCATACAGATGACAGACAGGCCAATTACAACCGGATCATCAGCTGGAAATCCTGGTGGACCGGCCTCATGGTGAACCAGCAAAGAAATATAGGGGAGAAGATGACCCTCTTCTGGCATAACCATTTTGCTACCGAAGCCAATACCTACCAGGTTGGTATCTACGGATTCCGCCATTACCAGTTACTGAGGACACATGCTGTGGGAAATTTCAAAACGCTGGTACGCGGCGTTACCATTGACCTGGCCATGCTGCATTATCTCAACGGCTACCTCAGTATCAAAGGTTCTCCCGATGAGAACTATGCACGCGAATTACAGGAACTCTTCACACTCGGTAAAGAAAATAATCCCAACTATACGGAACCTGATGTGATCGCTGCTGCCCGTGTACTCACCGGCTGGCGTATCAATACGGATACAGACACGGTTTATTTCGATCCCACCAGGCATGATACCGATACCAAAACCTTTTCTTCTTTTTATGGTGGTACTACCATCGCAGGCCGCAGCGGCCCCACCGCAGGAGATGAAGAACTGGATGACCTGCTGAATATGATCTTCAATAAAAGAGTGGAAGTGTCTGAGTTCATCGTCCGCAAACTCTACCGCTTCTTCGTTTACTATACCATCGACGCCAACACGGAAACAAATGTGATCAAACCGCTGGCGCAGCTTTTCCGCGACAGCAACTGGGAGATGAAACCCGTTCTCGAAAGGCTTTTCAAAAGTGAGCATTTTTTCGACGTACTGTCGCAGGGTTGCCTCATCAAAAGCCCGCTGGAACTGCTTGTTGGACTCTGCCGTGAATTTGAAGTGGTATTCCCTGCCGCAACTGATCACGAGAATCTCCATAATATGCTTGACTTTGTCAGGTACCAGGCCATGGATATGCAGGAAAACCTGGGCGATCCTCCCGGTGTGTCCGGCTGGCCCGCCTATTACCAGATCCCGCAATATCATGAGAACTGGATCAACTCAGATACCTTACCCAGGAGGAATATCTTTTCAGACATGCTGATCGGCAATGGCTATATGCGTAACGGCGCCCTGCTGCAGATCGATCCTGTGGCTTTCGCCAACACATTACCCAACGCTGTGAACCCGGATGCCCTGATCAACGACTCCCTGGCCATCCTTTTCCGCGTACCCATCTCCGATGCCTCCAAAGCAGTTATCAAAAGCGCCTTGCTGCTGACCGGGCAACAACAGGACTATTACTGGAGCAATTCCTGGAATGCTTATAAAACGGACCCGACCAATATGGTGAAGTATGAAACCGTGTACCTCCGTCTCCAGGCATTGTACAAATATTTTATGAACCTGGCCGAATACCAATTAGCTTAATATCCAACCCCTGCCCCTGCAGGTACAACCAATTTTTCTATGAAACGCAGAGAATTCTTTTCATCAACCCTGCCTGCGGCTATTACACTGCCCGGCCTCTTCAAAGGTTTTTCTGTTAAAGCATATACCGGCTCTTCGCCGCTGATACAATCATTACTGAGAGCCACTGAAACCGATAAAGTACTGGTGCTGATCCAGCTCAATGGCGGTAACGACGGCCTGAACATGGTGATCCCTGTTGAGTTTTACGCGGGTTATCAGAATGCGCGAAAGAATATTGCCATTCCTCAGAACAAACTGCTCATGCTGAACGGTGTTACCAAAACAGCTTTGCACCCGGCCATGACAGGCCTGCAGCAATTGTACAACGAAGGCAAACTGGCTATCATCAACGCTGTTGGTTATCCAACTCCCAACTTCTCGCATTTCCGTGCAACAGATATATGGATGAGTGCCTCCGATTCCGAGCAGGTGATCAATACCGGCTGGACCGGACGTTATCTTGCCAGTGAGTTTCCCAACTTCCCTAACGGATACCCCAATACACAGATGCCCGATCCGCTGGCTATCCAGATCGGTGCCGTGGCATCCCTGGCTTTGCAGGGGCCTGTCATGAATATGGCGATGAATATTTACAACCCTACCAGCTTCTATGATTTCCTGGACGGGGTTGCTGATCCTGTACCCGATACACCCTGGGGCAAGGAGCTGAAATATATCCGCATGATGATGGGACAAACTGAAAAGTATTCCACTGTTGTACGCGCTGCCGCCTTACGTGTTCCTGCACAGGGTGCCTATCCCGGCAATAACGACCTGGCGCAGCAGCTTAAGATCGTGGCCCGCCTGATCAAAGGTGGCCTCAAGACCCGCATCTATATGGTGAGCACCGGCGGCTTTGATACGCATGGCGGACAGGCAGATGAAAAAGATACCACCACAGGTACACATGCCAACCTCCTGGGAAATATGTCGAATGCCATCAAAGCTTTTATGGACGATCTCAAAGGGCTCGGTGTTGAAGATCGCGTGATAGGTATGACCTTCTCTGAGTTCGGAAGACGTATCAAATCCAACGGCAGCTTTGGTACAGACCACGGCGCAGCTGCACCCATGTTCGTATTCGGAAAAAATGTAAGGCCCGGCGTATTTGGCAACAACCCTAATATTCCCGCCAATACATCTGTGAACGATAATGTTCCCTTCCAGTATGATTTCAGAAGCATCTACGCATCCCTCCTCAGTCAATGGTTCTGTGTAAACGAAACTGATCTGCAGACCATCATGCTGAAGAACTTCCAGAACATTCCACTGGCCTATAACAACGCATGTACCACCACCGGCCTGGATGATGTGAGGAATTCAGGGGAACAACTGGTGGTCAATTATCCGAACCCTTTTACTGACAATACCAGTATCACCTTCAAAACAAAAGGAGGACATACCCTGCTGCAGGTGATGGACAGTCTCGGCCGCGTTACGCGCGTACTTACTGACAAGGTATATGCACCCGGAGCCTACACCCTTCCTTTCCAGAGCCACGGTTTGCCCGCAGGCGTGTATTACGCCCGCTTTCAGAACGGCGTTACCCAGCAGGTAAGGTCCATGCTCAAGGTCCGGTAAACATCCCCACAACATATTATCACTAATAATCTTTAAGCCCTTTTGAAGGGCTTTTTGCTTTCATATGGTAAATAGTTTTAAATTGCCCATTATTGATACATCCTATGGTGAAAGTTTTTATTACCGATGACCACGAATTATATCTCGAAGGTCTGACCCTATTACTCGGAAAACAGGAAGGAATACAGGTTGTAGGAACAGCCATGAATGGCGGTCATTTACTGAAACAATTGCCTGGACTGGATATTGATGTATTGCTGCTTGATGTTCATCTCCCTGATATCGAGGAAGAGGATCTGCTCAAACAGATCCGTGCGCTCTACCCGGACCTGAAAGTACTTTACCTCACACTCATGAGGGGTACGCGCTATATCCATAAACTGGTGAAATATGATATTCAGGGCTACCTGCTCAAAAATGCCAGTATGGAAGAACTCAAGAAAGCCCTCCAACTGATCGTTGCCGGGGAAAAATACTTCAGCAAAGAGATCAATATCCTGGACACTGAACAGGATTTCCGCAATACCATTACCATTGAGGATAAGAAGGTGGAAGAGATCCTCTCCCGCCGCGAGATCGAGATCCTGACACTTATCTGCAAAGAATTCAGCAATTCCGAAATTGCAGAAAAACTCTTCCTGAGCGTGAGCACCGTGGAGACCCACAGAAAGAACCTCATCGCCAAACTCGGCGTGAATAATACAGTCGGCCTCGTGAAATTCGCCCTCAAGAATAAACTGATCGACTAGAAAACTTCTTGATTTATGGAATTTTAATAGTCTGCTACCCCAAAAAGGTAGCAGATTCCTTATCTTTCAAGTAAGCAACTCGTTATCCAATTGAAACCCTGGCTCTTCTTTATGTTCCTGGTTGGTAGTCTGCCCGCCCTTGCGCAGGTGGATACTGTTCAGCTGAAAAGCCTTTATGACCGTTGCCTCGACTTCTCCGAAGACAAAAAAGATTCCATCCGCTTTTATGCCTCCTACATTGAAGACCATGCCCATAATCTGAAATTCAATAAAGGAGAAGTGCTCAGCAGCCGCCTCAAAGGCATCTACGAAGAGTTGAGCGGCAATTATGAATCTGCCATCCACTACTACCTTGAATCACTCGAAGCTTCCCGCAAGCTGAGCTCCATCGAATACGAGATCTCCGCCCTTAGCGACCTGGCCATACTTTATGCCAATATCAAAGAACCACAACAGGCCAAGAACTTCTATCTCCAGGCTGCCAGGCTCTCCTCCTTCAAAGGAGATACCTACAATGTGGTAAGCACTTATAATAACCTCGCTGTGATCTATATGCAGCTGCAGCAGTACGACAGCGCCCGCATCCTGCTCAATGAAGCATTGCGCATCGGCAAACCTTTTGAAAACAGGATCGATATCACCAGCACCTACAATAATCTCGGCAGCCTCAATTTCAAGGAAAAGAAATATGATGAAGCCCTCCCGTATTTCAGAAAGAACCTGCAGGTACATATGGCCACCAACAGCACCGGCGATCTCTGGATAGACCTGCTCAACCTGGCCGATCTCTTCACCGAGAAACACCAGTTCGATTCCGCTTCTTATTATGCAGAACGCACTATGGACCTGGCCCGCAAACTGGGCTCGAAAAGCAAAGAAGCAGACAGCCACGCCATGATGGCCAAACTGGCCGAATACCGGGAAGATTATTACACCGCATACGACCATCTGAAAAGCTGGTACGCACTGGATACCGCTATCGTGAACGGAGATACGCACCAGACCATCGCGGAACTGCAGGAAAGATTCAACGCCAAAGAAAGGGAAGCTGCCAACCAGTTGCTGAAAGAACAGGTGGAGAAAGAAGTGCTCAAGGCGAAAGGTATTACCCTCCTGGCCGTGGCCCTCGGCATCATTTGCGTACTGGCCGCCATCGCCTTCGTCACCAAACGCAATGCCAACAGGCGTTTGCAGGCCACCAATCAACTCATACTACAGCAGAACGATAAACTGGCCGAGCTCAATCACGAAAAGAATTCTCTCATCAGTATCGTATCGCATGATCTCAACACCCCCTTCGCCACTATCCACGTATGGGGCAACCTGATGCTGCATGAAGCTGACCGCCTTTCTCCCGAACAGCAACGGGCACTCAGTAAGATCATCCAGGCCAGCAATTATGGCGAAGGACTGATCAGCCGAATCCTGGATGTTGAAAAGAAAGATATCGGTGATCACAAACTTCGCATCGAAAACTTTGACCTCACCATCCTCACCGAAGACGTGCTGGACAATTTCAAAGTGATGGCAGACAAGAAAGATATCCGTCTCCACGCGGAATTGCCGGAAAAGGAATTGTACATCCTCAGTGATAAGCACCTCGTCAGCCGCATCTGCGAGAACCTGCTCTCCAACGCCATCAAATACACGCCACGTGGCAAGAATGTGTATGTGAGCGTAAGCGATGAACAGGATGCCATCAGCATCAAAGTACGGGATGAAGGACTCGGGATCGATAAAGAAGAAATGCCCCATCTTTTCTCCAAGTACAGCAAGATCTCCACCCAGCCTACAGAGGGTGAAAACTCTACCGGACTCGGCCTCTCCATCGTAAAACGCATAGTGGAAGAGATCAATGGAAAGATATCCTGCGAGAGTGAGCCCGGACAAGGCTCCCTTTTCACCGTGATCCTCAGGAAGTAAACCACTGATCCAATTAATTTTGATGGTCTGCCTGTAATTGTTCTATATTTGCAACATGGTGGCAAATATCTTGATGGCCAGGTCGCAATGGATGAGCCGCAGCATCAGCCTGATGTTGCTGTTACTCTTTGCACTGAGCATCACCCCCAAGAAAACCCTGCACGATATCCTGGTGCATCACCAGGATGAGATCGTGAACTGCCACCAGCAGGAAGCTGCCGTTTCCAAAAGCGGCTACCATTGCGATACTGATAATTGGGTAGCTGAATCTCCCTTCACCGGCGAACAGCCAGTAACACAGTTTACGCAACCCCTGCCTGTATTTATCCAGGCAGATGATGCAGTCAATGCCTCATTGCATTCCCTCTCTGCTTCTCATATTTCACTTCGCGGGCCGCCTGTAATCATCTGAAGTAACCGCTCCAAAAGTCTGTTGCCTTTGCTCGGGGAGCACTCGCTCGCCTCTGGCGAGTGAGGCATATTTGTTCGCCTCTGGCGAACACCGTGTTGCCGGGAGGCTACGGAATAGCAGTCACTCGCGGGACGCGAGCCACTGGGCACAGCGAAACTATTTATGCATTCTTATAAACCTGAACGAAGATGAAATTTGTTCTTCCGATCGTAGTATTCATTACCGGCTTCGCCGCTTCACCCCTCAACGCACAAAATCTCAGTAATAACAGCAATACCCCTGCACCTGCCACTGAAAAGGTGCGCGTTTCCCTTACCGGAAAGATCACCGATGTAAGCTCCGGAGAACCACTGGTGGGCGCCACTATCTATTTCCCGGATCTCCGCACCGGCGCTACCACCAATGCGCAGGGCGTTTACAATTTCAGGAATATCCCCGGTGGCAAACACCTGGTGGAAGTGAGCTTCACCGGGTATGCACCGGCTATCGAAACCATCGATCTCACCAACCTCAGCCAGAAAGATTTTGCGCTCTCCCGTTCTTACGTGGAGAACGAAACCGTTACTGTCACCGGCGTATCTGCCGCTACCAGTATCAAACGCACACCTGTGCCGGTGAATATTGTAAAGAAAGAAGAGCTTTTCCGTAGCGCTTCCACCAACCTGATCGATGCACTGAGCCGCACCCCCGGCGTTGCGCAGGTTTCAACAGGTCCGGCTGTTTCCAAGCCATTCATCCGCGGCCTGGGCTACAATCGCGTGGTGATCGTAAATGATGGTATCCGTCAGGAAGGCCAGCAATGGGGCGACGAGCATGGTATTGAAATAGATGAATATAACGTAAGTAAAGCCGAGATCCTGAAAGGACCTGCTTCGCTCATGTATGGCAGTGATGCCCTGGCCGGTGTGGTGAATATCATTTCCATTGTTCCGGTGGCAGAAGGCACCATCAAGGGAAATGTATTCAGCAATTACCAAAGCAACAACCGCCTGCGTGGTATACATGCCGATCTCGGAGGTAACCAGAATGGTTTCATCTGGGGCGCTTACGGTTCTTACAAGGCGGCTGCCGACTACAAGAATAAATACGATGGCTATGTCTTCAATTCCAAATTCAATGAAAAGGCTTTCGGCGGTTACCTGGGACTGAACAGGCAATGGGGCTACACCCATCTTTATGCCAGCATGTTCAACCAGCGCGTTGGCCTGGTGGAAGGAGAGCGCGATGACCAGGGACGCTTCATCAGGCCTGTTGATATCGATGGGGTTGCTGAAGAAGAAGTGGCCACCCACAAAGATTTCACTTCAACCGATCCATTCATTCCCCAACAGCGCATCCGCCACTTCAAAGTGGCTTCTGATAACAACTTCAGACTGGGCGCCGATCGCCTGACCTTCACACTCGGCTTTCAAAGGAACCAGCGCGAAGAGTTCGGCAACGTGCTCGATCCAAAAGAGCAGGAACTCTACTTCGATCTCAAAACCATCAACTATAACCTGCAATATCATTTCGGGGAGAAGAACCACTGGAAAACCAGCATCGGGGTAAATGGTATGCAGCAGAACAATCAGAACAAAGGAGAAGAAGCCCTGATCCCTGAGTACGATCTCTTTGATATCGGCGCATTCATCTATACACAGAAAGAGTTCAACAAACTCACCCTCAGTGGTGGCCTCCGTTATGATCACCGTTCTCTCAATTCAAAAGAAATGGGAGAAGATGGCGATATCAAATTCGAGCCATTCAAAAGACAGTTCGATAATGTTTCAGGAAGTGTTGGCCTCAGCTATCGTGCAACAAAGGATCTGACCCTGAAATTCAATATGGCCCGTGGTTTCCGCGCACCCAGTATTCCTGAGCTGGCCAGCAATGGCGCGCATGAAGGTACCAACAGGTATGAATACGGTCAGCGCGATCTGAAATCTGAGAGCAGTCTGCAGGTTGATGGTGGCATTGAGTTCGGCACGCCGCACGTATCACTGTCGGCCAACCTTTTCTATAACCATGTACAGAACTTCATCTACTCCCGCAAACTGCAATCCACTGCAGGTGGCGATTCTCTCATCAATGTTGATGGAGATGATCTGTTCGCCTTCCAGTACAACCAGCACAATGCAGCGCTTTATGGAGCAGAAATGAATATCGATATCCATCCCCATCCGCTGGACTGGCTGCATATTGAGAATACTTTCTCTTATGTAAGAGGAACGCTCAGTGAGAGCCAGGACGGTAGCAAGAACCTGCCCTTCATTCCGGCTGCCAGGCTGATCAATGAAGTGAAGGTGGACCTCTTTGCCAAATCAAAAACATTCGGACAGGTATACCTTAAGGCGGAACTCGACAATAACTTTGCTCAGAACGACCCTTTCACCGGTTACAATACAGAAACCAAAACTGCCGGCTATACGCTTGTGAATGCAGGTTTTGGCGGTAATGTAATGTGTAAGAACAAAGTACTGTTCAGTCTCTTCTTTGCTGCCAACAATATCGGCGATGTGGCCTGGCAGAATCACCTGAGCAGGCTCAAGTACACAGCTGAGAATGTTGTAACAGGAAGAATGGGCGTATTTGGTATGGGAAGAAACTTCAGTGTAAAGCTGAACATCCCCCTTGGCTTTACTACAAACCGGTAAGAACGGCTACCCGGGCGGGTTACACATAATAAAATAAAAAAAGTAGCGTTCAATAATGGGACTTACTAACCCATCTTCATAGGATTGATGAAGCCCTGCTGCGAGGCAGGGCTTTGTTTTTCGGTATATTTATGTTGTAAATCAATCGCATGGAATTGTCTATCACCACCCCCGCACTTCTTTTCCCGGCTATCTCATTGCTGATGCTTGCCTATACCAACCGCTTTCTAGCGCTGGCCAGCCTGATCAGGAACCTGCGTGAACAGTACAGGAAAGACCCGGCAGAAAAACATATCGTGCAGCAGATCCGCAATCTTCGGGTAAGGATCAGGTTGATCCGTTCCATGCAGTTGTTCGGCGTACTGAGCTTCCTCTTCTGCGTGGTATGCATGTACTGCATCTTCAGGGAATGGGAAGAAGCCAGTTATATAATTTTCGCCATCAGTATTGCGGCCTTTATGATAAGCCTGATAGTTTCATTAATAGAAATATTCCTCTCCACCAAGGCCCTGGAAGTGGCGCTCAGCGATATCGAAGAAATAACCCGTACCAATTTCTTATCGGAGTTCCTGCGGGGAAAAGAAGATAAATAATAAGCGGGGTGCTGCCGGTAGCTCGCCTCTGGCGAGTTACTTATATTGGTTCGCCTCTGGCGAACACCGTGTCGCCGGAGGCGACGGAATAGCAGTCACTCGCGGGTATGCGAGCGGCTGGACATACCTTGCACTACTCTTCCTCCACCCGCTCCATGAAGTTGGGATCATACTTCACAAAGAACGACAGGTAGATCACCCGGCTCAGCCGCATCAGCCAGGGTTGTAAAAAGATAAGCAGGAATATATTGATGCCCATCCACCAGAAGAAACGGCTATCCTGTGTAGACATGCCGATCAATACATACCAGGCTACGAAAGTGGCCACGGAGATGGCAACCGTCAGCGCATAACTCACATAGGCCGTACCATAAAAGAAGCCCGGCTCCAATTCATAGCGCTGTGAGCAGACAGGGCACTTCTCAGGCATATCGAACATGCGTTTCAGGTTCCATGGATTACTGTTGTTGAACATGGGACCGCGCCTGCACCTGGGACATTTCATCGAAAAAATACTCCACAGATAATTGGGCCTGGATGATTGATTGCTCATAATCCCGCAAAGATAACCACTTTATTTTACTGCGCTTGAGGCACTGCATTAACGTTCAGGTCACCGGCCGGCTTTTTACGCTCGCCGATCTGCTGACGCCACATGGCATAATACAATCCCTTTTCTTCCAGCAGGCTTTCGTGATTACCTGTTTCCACTACATCGCCGCGCTCCAGTACATAGATGCGGTCAGCATGCATGATGGTGCTCAGCCTGTGTGCGATCAGGATGGTAACCTGGTTGCCCTTGGAGCTTACATCCTTGATGGTATTGGTGATCTCATCTTCGGTTAAGCTGTCCAGTGAGGAAGTGGCTTCATCGAATATGAGCAAACGGGGATTGCGTAATAAGGCGCGGGCTATGGACAGGCGCTGCTTTTCGCCGCCGGATAATTTCAGACCACCTTCGCCGATCATGGTGTCAAGCCCTTTCTCCGCTCTTTCCAGCAATCGGGTAACAGCTGATTTACGCAGCGCTTCAACCAGTTGCTCATCCGTGGCTGAGGGATTTACAAACAACAGGTTCTCGCGGATAGTGCCCGAGAACAATTGGGTGTCCTGCGTTACAAAACCGATCTGATTGCGCAGGTCTTCAAAGTTGATGCTCGTTTCATCCAGCCCGTTGTAAAGGATCTTTCCTTCCTGCGGGCGATACAATCCAACCAGCAGTTTCATCAGGGTAGACTTTCCGGAGCCGGAAGGCCCTACAAATGCGATGGTTTCACCGGTCTTTGCCTTGAAGCTGATATTCTCGATGGCTCTTACCGGAGCGGTCTGGTGCTGGAATGCCACATGCTGGAACTCAAGGGTCTGAATATTGCCCAGGTGTTTCGGAAATGCCGGCTGAGGTTCAGGTTGCTTGTTCATCAGGTCCCTGAAATTATTCAGAGAGGCTTCCGCTTCACGATAGGAGAGGATAATACCGCCGATATCCTGCAAAGGCCCGAAAATGAAAAATGAGTAGATCTGCATGGTCACCAGCTGACCGGCAGTGATACCAGCGGCGGGATCATGATAGATCAGGTACATCAGGATGAACAGGATCACCTGGCGGAGGGTATTCACAAATGTGCCCTGGATGAAGCTGATGCTTCTTACCCTTTTCACTTTCGTGAGCTCCAGGCCAAGGATTTTATAAGTGTTCTTGTTCAGCCTTTCCACTTCCTGGTTGGTGAGGCCAAGACTTTTCACCAATTCTATATTACGGAGCGATTCAGTGGTGGAGCCCGCCAGACTGGTGGTCTGGTTCACGATCTTCTTCTGGATCACTTTGATCTTTTTGCTCAGCAGGTTGGTGATCCAGGTGAGCAGGAAGATACCCCCGAAATAAACGAAGGGAACCGTCCAGTGAATATTGAAACCGGCATACACCATCACTATGATAATGCCCACGATCACGCCGAAAAGAATATTGATGAAATTGATCATGAAGCGCTCCGTATCTGTCCGCACTTTGGTGAGCACACTCAGGGTTTCACCGCTGCGCTGGTCCTCAAATTCCTGGTAGGGCAGCTTCATGGCATGCTTCAGCCCATCTGTAAACACTTTGGCACCGAATTTTTGTATCACCACCTGCAGGCAGTAATCCTGGATATTCTTGGCAATACGGCTGATCATGGCGATGGTAATGGAGGCCAGGAGCAACCAGAGTACGCCGGTGTATGGCTCAGTAAAGAACCTGTTCCAGGTGAACGATGCCTTGTCCGCATGATAACGGTTGGTAAGATCAACCAGTTTTCCGAAGATGATGGGATCCATCAGCGAGAATCCGCTGTTGACGGCTGCAAGAACGAGCGTTAGTACAACCAGCCATTTATATGGTTTGAGATAGGCGAATAATATTTTCATAATGTAGATGTATCCTTGTCCAAATTCTATACAATTTCTTAAAAAATGGCAAGTTGTCAGGATTAACAACAGCGGGGCCGTGCTTGTTTGCCAGCCCTAAAAAAAACTGGCTTACCTTTGCCCCGATCTTATGACGCAATTACCTCTTGTTTCAGTTATCACCGTGGTTTACAACGGAGAGCGTTTCCTGGCCAATGCCATTGACAGTGTGCTGGGGCAGACCTACCCGAATATCCAATACATCATCATCGACGGTGGTTCAAAGGACAATACCCAGTCCATCATCCGCCGGTATGAGTCTCAACTGGCATACTGGGTCAGTGAGCCCGACAAAGGCATCAGCGATGCCTTCAACAAGGGGATTGCCAGGGCAACCGGCGAGTGGGTGGGCATCCTCAATGCAGACGACTGGTATGAGCCCGATGCCGTGGAGCGCATGATGGCCGCTGCAAAGGATAAGGATGTGCTGTACGGCGACCTCAGCATGTGGAAGGATGGCAGGAAAGATTACACCGTAAAGGGCAATCATGAGATCCTTACCCGCGAAATGTCTGTGAACCATCCCACCGTATTTGTGAGAAGGAATTGCTACCAGCAGTACGGCGTCTTCGATCTTCAATACAAATGCGCGATGGATTACGATGTGATGCTTCGCTTCTACACCAATGGCTGCCGCTTTTCCGGTCTGCAGGGTGTGATCACCAATATGCGCTGGGCAGGGGTGAGCGACAAACGCTGGTTCCTGGCCTGCAAAGAAACCCTTGCTATCAAGAACAAATATCTTCCCAACAGAAAATTACTCAACAGGCTTTACTTCTGCAAACACGTATCCGCTATCTACATCACCAAAAAACTGGGTAAGGGAATACTCGCCCCCGTTATCAAATGGTATCGTTCCCGTTTTGCCCAGATGGAGAAAGTGTACGAGTAGGATCCGGCGCCGCAGGATCCGCAAACAACATTAGTAATGGGAATACTGTACAGAGCACCATTCCATATTGCCTTTCAAACACAGAGTCAGTAAAAAAGAAACAGAAGATCAGGAAAACAAGACTGCTCAGCAGGATATTCTTCTTCCTGAATGTTTTGATGCCCAGTATCACGCACCAGGCCAGGAAGGAGAAACATCCCAGCAGCCCGCTTTGAAGGCTGGATTGAAGCAACTGGTTGTGGCAGTTATATTTCAGGTAACCAGGGTTCTCTTTGGTGCCGTTACCCCTGGCCATATCCATCTGGATATATTTTTCAACCAGGCAGGCCTGCGCATTGGCCGGGCTCACTCCCAGCAGCCAGGCATTTTTTTCATTCAGGATCTCATACGTGAATCGCCAGAGCAGCAACCTGAACTTAAAGCCATTGAAGTAGGTGTTCTGATCAAACTTCTCTGCTTTGAGGATGGCCATATCGCCGTCCGCGAGATCGGCAAACCTGCTCTTGATGGGATTGTTGATAGTGAACAGACCTATCAATATCAGCAGCCCGGCAATACAGGCAGCAAAGAGTTGCTTTTTATGTTTTGCTGCATACCGCCGGAAACTGTAATAGATGAAGAACAGTAAAAGCACCACCAGCGCCAGTTTGCTGCTGAGCAAAATAATGAAAATAACAAGGTACAATACCCAGGCACGCATCAGCCATTTGCGGTTTGCCAGCCAGGGAATGGTTTTGTATTCAAATAAAAGGAACGCAACACTGATAAAAGTGAATACGGAATAATAGACGGCGTGGTGCTTCAATGGTTCCACCAGTTCATGGTAAAAGAACCAGCCGGGATCCTTTGTAGCATTAAATTTTACAAAGGCTATCACCAGGCAGAGCAGGGAGGCGGCAGTAACTGCAATGGAGTAGATGGTGAGCATCCTCGTTTTCAGACTGGCTGGTAATGGCCCTGATGAACAGAAGATCAACGGCAGGATCAGGAAACCCAGTTTGCTCTCAGCATTCTTCCATCCCGCAACCCGGTCGGGCGCATACAATACGCCGATGGCATTCACCAGGAAGATGGCGGCATAAGCCCAGAACAAAGGATCGCGGGCCAGCATCCTGAATTTGTTCCTGAAGTTGAAACTCAGGATCCAGAGTAATGCCAGTGCCATGATGAAAATGCTGTTGATGGCCAGCAGTG
>NZ_JBQCGW010000112.1:0-40758 GCF_051955275.1 Pseudobacter sp.
GGGATAAGGTGGAAGTGATCACTGTTACCAGGCTTGCCAGTCCGGAGCAGTTTGCAAAAGCCCTGAAAACATTTCCTGCCCTCAAAAATTTTAATCTGCCAACTGTTTTACAGGATGATGTTCTATATAAACATTTTCCTTTTGAATTCATTTCTCATATTGTCTGGATCGATGGCAATGGCATAGTAAAAGCCATTACCGGTACCGAATACGTTACACCGGAAAATATAGCGATGGCTTTAAAAGAGGAGCATTTGCCCTGGCCGGTCAAAAAAGATGTATTTGGTTTCGGGTATGATAAACCGTTATTGAGTGTGATGAATGGAGAGGCAGCAGTGCCGGCTACCCTCTATTATTCTGCACTGACCGGTTATATGGAAGGGATCGATGGAACGGATACGGAGATAGTAGATAGTGTGAAGCAGACCGTTACCTATAATCATTTCAATAAAGACCTGCTGGCACTGGCTGATGGCTCCCTGCAGGGACAGGGAACAGGTTATATCAATCCCAAAGACCTGTTGCTGGAAGTGAAAGACAGAACAAGGTATTTGCGTGATCTGCATACGCAATATTATGACCAGTGGGCTAAGAATAATGCTTATTGTTACTCTGTTACGCTTCCTGTGAGACTGAGTAACGAAGAGCGGAGATCGTTTATAAGGAAGGACCTTACCCGGTGGCTCGATCTGCTTGGTATAACAGTAAAAAAAGAAGAAAGGGAAGTTCCCTGTTATTTGCTGGTAACTATTCGTGATCAGGTGATACAAGCCGCCAATGAAAAGGGAGAGCCCAACAGTAGATATCATTTTCCCGAAGATTCCTCTTTCGTGGAAAATGAAAAGATCTCCGATTTCCTTATTTTCCTTAACCTGTATAACAGTAATATTCCCCGGCTTGTGGTCAATAATACCGGCTTTGCTGATCATGCCCGGGTGAATATGAAATTCAGTAAGGATGCATTTACTGATTATATGCATCTCAGAAAAGAGCTACAGCAAAACGGATTCGATCTTGTTCCTGGAAATGCAAGGAAAGAAATGTATGTAATCAGTGAATATAAATAACAGCAATGAAAAAATGTTTACTCATTTTTTTACCGGCATTATTCTTTGTGCTGATCACCCGTGCGCAATCAATAACGCTTTCGGTAAAAGAACAACCGATAATCAAAGTATTCAGGGAAATCGAAAAGCAGTCGGAATTCCGCTTTGTTTATATCGTGGATGTTGTCAGCACTGCCAGGCCGGTAACCATCAATTTCCATAATACGCCCATTAAAGAAGCGCTTGATAAGATCTTTGCCAACCAGCCTGTCCGGTATGAAATATCAGGTAAAACTATCATCATAAAAAGAAAGGCAGAGGAAACGCCTGTCGCAAACTATAATAAAAAGAATGAGTTGTCCGGCCGCGTAGTAAATGAAAAGGGAGAACCTCTTGCCGGTGTCACAATATCCGTAAGGGGGACTGACAGATCGGCTGCATCCGGAAATGATGGGAGCTTTGTACTCACGGGAATCGACGCAAATGCAGTGATCAATGTATCCAGCATCGGTTATGAAGCCAGGACTATCCGGCTTTCCGGGGAGAAGGACCTGCTTGTGAAGTTAAGTGTAACAGCAGAGCAGATGAAAGAAGTGGTGGTGATCAATACCGGATATCAACAGATCTCCAAAGAAAGGGCTACCGGCTCCTTTGAGCAGATCAGCAATAAGAAATTCAACCAGCAGATCAGTACGGATATTCTCAGCAGGCTGGAAGGAATCAGCAGCAGTGTTCTGGTTGATAAGAGAAGTCTTTCTCCTTCCAGTAATATCATCGGTGGCGGAAATGTGATCATACGCGGATTGAGTACAATCACGGAATCTATCAAGTCGCCACTGATCGTGCTCAATAATTTCCCCTATGAAGGTGATATCGGCAATATCAACCCAAATGATGTGGAGAGTATAACGATCCTTAAAGATGCGGCTGCTGCTTCCATCTGGGGCGCCAGGGCTGGTAATGGAGTGATAGTCATAACAACCAGGAAGGGGAATTATAAACAGCCAACGAGGCTTTCAGTTACAGGTAATATTAAGGTCACGGACAAGCCGGATCTTTTTTATTTACCGGCCATGAGCTCTTCCGATTTTATTGACGTGGAAAAATTCCTGTTCTCTAAAGGTTTTTTTGATAACGATATCGATCCTGCCAATACTACAAGACCAGCCATTTCTCCCGTAGTGGAGATCCTGGCCCGGCAAAAAAACGGGCAATTGCCGGAAGGGGAAGCGAATGCTCGTATAGACGCTCTGCGTGCGCAGGATGTAAGAAAGGATTTTAGTGATTTTATATACAGGAAAACCGTCAGTCAGCAATATGCCATGAACCTTACCGGAGGTACGCAGAATGTCAGGTATGCTTTGTCTGCTGGGTACGACCAGGTACTGACAGCACTCAGGGGCAACGATAATAAACGTATTACAGTGCGAAGTGATAACGCCTTCATGCCGCTAAAAAACCTTGAAGTGGAACTGTCTGTGGGATTCACTTCAGGGAAGCTGCACAACAATGCGCTCGGCGAGATCGGAAGCAACGGGTACAACTACAATAATCAATTCCCGGTCAGATCACTGTATCCTTATGCACAGTTTGCAGATGCTGCGGGACAGCCCCTTACAATAGCGAGAGATTACCGACTGAGTTATCTACAGTCTCTCAATGTACCAGGACTTCAGAACTGGGAATACCGTCCGTTGCAGGAAATAGGATTGAGAGATGATGTAACAAATACAATGGACCTTCTGTTGAATGCAGGCGTCAATTACAGGTTGTTGAAGTCGCTCAGCGTTCAGGTTCTTTATCAATATGAAAAAGGCACTACTGACAACTCAAACTATAACAGCAGGGAAACCTACTATACAAGAAATCTCATAAACCTGTACTCGCGTCTGAATGGAAGCCAGTTGGTATACCGCATTCCACGTGGAGGGATCCTGCAGGAAAACCGTGCTGAACTGACTGCGCAGTCTTTCAGAACACAGGTCAATTTCAGCAAAACCTTCAACTCAGTGCACCAGGTAGTGGCATTGGCGGGGGCTGAAACGAGAGAGAAGATACTGGAGAGTTCCGGTAATACAGTTTACGGTTTTAATAAAGAAACCCTGGGCGCTGCCGTGGTAAACCTGGATACGCTTTATTCCTTGTTCAACGGATTAGGGAATGGAGTGGGCAAGATCCCTTCAACGCTTGGGTTTTCAAAAATATCCGACAGGTTCGTTTCCTTTTTCATGAATGCATCCTATATCTATGACAACAGGTACTCAGTGTCGGCCAGCGCAAGAAGGGATGCTTCCAACCTGTTTGGCGTGGAGACCAATAACAGATGGAAGCCTTTGTGGTCGGCAGGCGTCAGCTGGGAATTGTCCAACGAAAAATTCTATCATTCTCAGTTGTTTCCTTTTGTGAAGTTGAGAGCTACTTATGGTTTCAGGGGAAATGTAAACAATGCGTTGAGCAGGTACACCACCATTACCCGTTTCTCTGCCATTCTGAACCTGGTGAACGAGCCGTTTGCAGTGATCAATTCACCAACAGATCCAAGTCTCAGATGGGAATCGGTTTCCGAGCTTAATCTTGGACTTGATTTCAGGATGAAAGGCTCACGTATCGGGGGATCTGTTGAATGGTACAGGAAGATTTCCGATGACCTGATCGCGAATGCGCTGCTGGATCCTGCAACGGGTCTGGATGGTGTGAGAAAGAACAGTGCAAGCCTGATCACAAAAGGAGTACAGGTGGATCTCAACAGTGTAAACCTTGATGGAGCATTTAAATGGACATCCAATCTTGCCTTCAACTATACAAAAACAGATGCAAAGGATTACCAGATCGATGAAAGGGGAAGAACCATACAGGGATTGATCGGAGATGGGAGAGGAATACTGCTGGTGCGTGGAAGGGATCCGTATGGAATCTACAGTGTGCCGTCTGCCGGACTGGATCCTGAAAATGGTGATCCGAGAGGTTACCTGGATGGCAAGATCAGTAAGGATTATTTCGCCATTTTGCAACAGGGGCTCGATACGGCCGACCTGGTGTATCACGGTTCGGGGCTGCCGAAATTTTATGGATTTCTCAATAATACTTTTTCATTTAAAGGCTTCAGCCTTGGTGTAAACATTCTATACCAGTTCGATTTCTATTTCAGAAGGAATGCACTTTCCTATAATTCGATCTTCAATAATGGGAATACGCATCCTGATTTTTCACGCAGGTGGAAACAGAGTGGGGATGAGGCGTTCACCACCGTGCCTTCCATGATCTATCCCATTACAAATGGTTTCCGCGATGTGTTTTATAATGCAACCGGCACCAATGTGCTGAAGGGTGATAATATCAGGTTGCAATATATCCGTTTGAACTATGATATCGGTACGCCGGTTTTCGGAATGAAATTCATTCAGAATGTACAGCTGTCTTTAATTGCCAGTGAGCTGGGATTTATCTGGAGAGCCAACAAAGAAAAACTTGATCCGGGTTTTGCGGGTGGATTTGGATACCCGGTACCTAAAAGTTATGCAGTAGGGCTTAAACTCAGTTTCTAACCTTAACCAGGAACAAATGAAAGTTGTAATCAGTTTTATCATCATAATATCCGGCATGTTCTTCACAGGTGGATGCAAAAAATACCTTGATCTGAAATCAAACCAGAATCTTTCTGTGCCTGATAACCTGGAGGATATTGAGCTTTTATTGAACAATGCCGGAGAATTGAATATAGGGATGGTGGCGGCGAATGCGGGCTCCGACGAATATTATTTACTGACCGCAGACTGGGAGTCGCTCGATCAGTTCAGTATGGAATCCTATATATGGAATGGCGCGGCACAGGATACCTATGATTGGGCCTTCTTTTACAGGGCCATTTTCAATGCCAATACCATACTGGAAAACCTGGATAAAACAGACAGGTCTTCTGATCCTGCAAAATGGGATGACCTTAAAGGGCGTGCGCTCTTTTTAAGGGCTTTCAATTTCTATCAGTTGTTGCAGGTATATGCTCCTCACTATGTTGGAAATGAAAGCTCAGCATTGGGGCTTCCCATAAGGCTAAGCTCTGATTTCAACAAGGCTGTCAGCCGTTCTTCATTAAAACAGTCTTATGATCAACTGCTGCTGGATATCAGGGATGCAACCCGATTGCTGCCACCAGTAAATACGCATGCAACACAGCCTTCGCGCCGGGCTTCCTTTGCTTTACTGGCAAGGGTGCACCTGCTGCTGGGGAATTACCAGCTGGCTTATGATTTCAGTGATTCCTGCCTGAAGATCTCATCCGGGCTGATCGACTACAATACAGTAAGTGAAGAGCCTGAATTTCCATTACCCGGACTGACCTCCAACCCTGAAGTGATTTATTACACGGCAACAGATATACCGGTAAATGCCTATTACTGGATGGCAAGGGTAGACTCAACCCTGCATGATAGTTTTGATGCAGATGATCTCCGTACAAAATTATTCTTTATTGATAATGGCGATGGCACTTATGCATTTAAGGGAAATTACACAGCAAGCTATTTGCTTTTCAACGGACTGGCGGTTGATGAAATATATTTAACCAAAGCAGAAGCAGGCGTCAGAACAGGAAAAACCACGGAAGCGTTGAAAGCAATCAATGATCTGCTTGAAAGCCGATGGGCCACAGGCATGTACCAGGCTATCACTACTACAGATCCCGCGCAGCTTCTTGCAGTGATCCTTCAGGAGAGGAAAAAGGAACTGATGTTCCGTGGCACCCGCTGGAGCGATCTCCGCAGACTCAATACTGATCCTGCATTTCGTACAACAATCAAACGGACCCTCAATAGTCAGGAATATATGCTTACTCCTGGTGATCTCCGGTATACATGGCTGATCCCTCAGCAATCGATAAATATCAGTGGCATTCCACAGAACCCGCGTTGATCATTCCCTTCCGGTTTGCTTTTGAAACCGGACTTACTGGTGTACCAAAGAAAAGCCGCCTCCCGGGGGAGGACGGCTTTTCTCTTTAACGGAAGAATTATCCTAGGATTTCTTCAGCAAAGTGGTAGATTCTGTCTGGTCATCCAGTGTACCATCGCTATCGGTATCAAGCGTAGTGAAAACTGAAGAGAATTCAGCTTGAGAGATAACACCGTCATTGTTTGGATCAACAATACGGATTGCACAGAGTCTTACCGCACCCGGACAGCTTGGAGCCGCAGGTTGTTGTGTGTAGTTTGCAATCTGGTTCTGAGGTTGAGCCTCAGCAGTTTTGTAAAGTACATAAACAACAGTTTGTTTCTTGTCAGCCTTAGGAGCTTCAGATTTTGTAAACGCACTGAAACCAACTGCCAGAACTACGGCGAATACGCCTAACAGATACTTTTTCATAAGAAATAATTGAAAAGGTTAATGATTAATGCTTACTCTTTTTAAGGTTTTCAGCTTTTCCCTTTTATGGCATCGCTGCCACGTTGGACTCCTCCACCGGAGTGCCTGACCCATCCGTACTGCGCAATACAGACAGGCGCTTATTGGCCAATAAATGCTTTAAGTATTTAGTAGTTGTATGGGAAACCTCTCTTTTGTACATCAGACATGGGGAGGCGAACCATGAGCCAGCAAGGCCCTGTTATCCCCTGAATGAGAATTGAAATGTTTACGGTGCAGTATGATTCCTGCCAAAGCCGCGAGCGTAAAGAATATATTGAAATACAAATGTTGTTGCCATGTCATTGCAGAGATTACACCGCCACAGGAACAGGGAAGATTATCACCTGTGCCTATCATATACCCTACATAGACAGTGAAAGATAACATCAATGCAAATGATGCGTATAATCCTTTCAAACGTGTTGATGGGAAAAAGAGAAGTGCTGCTGTCAACAGCTCCGTCGCTGGAATTGCAATGTATAGCCAGCTTGCATTTGAACCGATCCCTGGTGATTCAGATAACATGAATCTGAATAAGTCCATTTCCATTAGTTTACTGACTGCGGTATACGTGAATAAAAGGATAAGTAACGCTGCTATCACATCCACAATAGCCTTGCGCGTCATGAAATTAGTTTTCATAATTCGTTACAACTTTTTATAGCAGTATGAATACATTGGTCGTAATGAATGATACAGAGATCATCCGTTTCCGGTTTGGGTCTGATGGGAGTCTTGGGGAAGACGTAGGTTGATTAAGGTCGTTTGTTCGTTGTTTGGAATACAAAGATGTGACGAAAATCAATTAAGCTGTTTTGAATTCGGGAGCAATTTCTTTACTGTTTGAACACAATAACCGGAACCCCTTTCACAATGAGAAGAATACATCCGGTGTTCATAAAAATATATAAGGCCCGGAATTTTCCGGGCCTTATTACAAAAGTTCTGTATAAGAAGTGATACTTATCAGATTACCGCCTTTCTTACGCGCACCAGCTGCTGCAGGAGATCTTCCAGCAGGTCCAGTTTCAGCATATTGGCACCATCGGACTTGGCTACTGCAGGGTTCGGATGTGTCTCGATGAACAAACCATCAGCGCCGGTTGCAATAGCTGCTTTTGCAATGGTACCGATCATCTGTGGATTACCCCCGGTAACACCGCTGGTCTGATTCGGTTGTTGGAGACTGTGAGTGCAGTCCATTACCACCGGTGCACCATGTTCTTTCATCCAGGGAATATTGCGATAGTCAACCACCATGTCCTGGTAACCGAAAGTATTACCACGGTCTGTGAGGATCACTTTATCATTCCCAGCCTGGCGGATCTTCTCAGCTGCAAACTTCATGGATGGTCCGCTGAGGAATTGTCCTTTTTTTACATTCACGATCTTACCGGTCTTTGCTGCTGCTTCCAGCAGGTCGGACTGGCGGCAAAGGAATGCAGGTATCTGCAATACATCGATATACTGTGCTGCCAATGCTGCTTCCTCATGTGCATGTATGTCTGATGTAACAGGGAGCTTGTATTTCTCGCCCGTGTTCTTTAAATACTGCATCGCTACTTCATCACCCAGACCGGTGAAAGAGCTGCCACTCGTGCGATTGGCTTTGCGGTAAGAAGATTTGAAAATATAAGGGATACCCAGGTTCCTGCAGATGCCTGACACTTTATCGGCCACTTCCATCAACAACTCTTCACTTTCCACAACACAGGGGCCGGCGATCAGGAAGAAATTCTTTTCGTCATACTGCTGACCGGCAAACAGGTCTTTTAGCATTTTTTCCATGGCCGCAAAGATACAATAGTTTGACCATTAGCATAAGCAGGTGATTTACAGACCCATATTAAACAAATTTGTTAATCGTCTATAAAATGTGTAAATTATACACAATAGTATTTTAACCTTATCATCTTAAAATGGTTGCTGTATGAAAAAGATCTACTTCCGGGTCCGCACGCTCGTGTGGGCCATATTACTCCTTATCTCCGGCAGCACAGCTGCACAAAACCCCTGGAACGGCAAAGTGGTATTGCAGGGCTTCTGGTGGGACTACTGGAACAACAATTACAATAACGGCTGGGCCAATTATCTGTCTGACCTCGGGCCACGCCTCCGTGATCTCGGTATCGATGCCGTGTGGGTGCCACCCAGTATCAAAAATGCAGGAACTAACAGTAATGGGTATTCGCCATTTGATCAGTACGATCTGGGTGATAAATACCAGAAGGGATCTCTGAAGACAAGAGTGGGAAACAAGAATGAACTGTTGCGCATGGTGGCTGTATTGCACGCCAACGGAATGGATGTGGTACAGGATGTGGTGTTCAATCATATGGATAATGCCGGATCGGCCACTGGTGATGGCGGTCAGGATCCTTCTGCCAGCGCCAATGGTGATGGTAACCTCTACAAGAATTTCCGGTACGTGAGTTATTCCACGCCGGCCGGTTCTGAAACGGCTGCCAACTACCTGGCGCGTTCCGGCCGCTGGCCCAAGAACTACCAGAATTTTCATGCCAATTCAGATCATGCCTGTAATTCGGGCGATATCTGTGGCGCCTTCTTTGGTCCGGATATCTGTTACAATTCCGGTGCTTATGGTGTCAGTTCCAATGCCACTTATAACCCTGCGCAGACTACCAACTATATGCGCACCGGTTCACGAAACTGGCTAATATGGATGAAGAAACAAACGGGTGTGGATGGTTTCCGCTTCGATGCAGTCAAGCATTTTGAATCCTGGGCCATGCAGGATTTCATTTGGAATGCCAAGTACAACGCAGGCTGGGCAAATGGCGGCGCCAACATGTTTGCCGTGGGAGAATATGTAGGCAGCGCCACTGATCTGGATACCTGGATCAACAATGTAAGAACAAGTAACGGTGGCTCTGAAGACCTGGTGGGCACTTTCGATTTCAGCCTACGGCAGGAAATCAAGAACATGGTGAGTGCAGGCGGTAGTTATAACTTGGCCAATATTCCCGGCTCACAACAGACCAATCGTTACAGGACGGTACCTTTCGTCAACAACCACGATACTTTCCGCCCTGTCAAGGATGCCAATGGTAATTATACAGGGTGGGACAGCGGCAATGAACTCGGTGGCGGCCATATCGATCCCTTCGATGTGCGGCTTGCTGCCAGTTACGCCATCGCTTTTGCCGTAGATGGCTCACCACAGGTTTTCTTCGAGGACCTTTTCAATGTAGGCAGTACCAGCAAAAGGTATTCGCATCTTCCTACCAGTGTAACAGATCTGCCTGTGCGCGATGATATTGCTAATATCATCTGGTGCCACCAGAAACTGAATTTCAAAAAGGGTACATACAAAGTGCGCTGGCAGGCAGCCGATCTGCTGATCATTGAAAGAGGGTACAATGCAGGGCCCGAGAACAGTTATGCCATCGTTGGCGTGAATGATAACTGGAATACCTGGCAGAGTGCAACTGTTCAGACTGACTTTGGCGCTAACCGGCAGCTGCATGATTATTCTGGCGCCAATGTGAGTGATATCTGGACGGACGCCACCGGCAAAGCCACTATCTGGGTACCACCCTGTGATGGCAGCAATACGCGCAGGGGGTATTGTATCTGGGGACCAGCTGGCATTACAGGAGGTTTCAATCCCACGCAAAGGGCTACCACCCAGGAATGGGAGATGGCAAATGACCTGGGTGATTCACATGCCAGTTCCCTGCAACAGGGCGGCGCATTGCCTGCCAGTTCAACCAGCCTTCGTAATGTAGGAAAGATCTTCGCGGAATCCGGCAAAACCATTACCGTGAATGTATATCCATCCAATACAACCCCCAATCTTACGGTGAACCTGTACAACAGCGGTGGCACGCAGGTGCAGACAGTCAGCGGCACAGGCACGCTCACCCTTACATACTCGCCGGGCTCCACAGGTGTGTATGAAATAAGAGTGAAGAATACAAGCGCTTCCAATCCGGCACAGAATGTATTTGTGAAAGCCACTTACACGGCTCCGAAAACAGCCAGTACTTCCACTTATCCCATGGCGGTAACGCCGAAACTGCCGCAGGTGGAAAATATAGAGATCTATGATCTCTCCGGGAATCCGGCCCCGGTGCGGAATACAAGCCGGATCAGTTTTACACTGCATCAGCCGGGTTTTACGAGTTTGTCGCTTTTCAATATGAACGGACAGTTAGTGGAAAATCTGTTGCAGAAGAATTTACCGGCTGGGAAACATTATGTGAACTGGAATGCCAATAAAGCAAGTACCGGAGTATACCTGTTGAAATTGAGCAGCAGTGCCGGAACGGAAACAAAAAAGCTGGTAGTTGATAAAAGATGAGATTGGTCAGCGTGTGCCCAGTCGCTCGCGTCCCCGCGAGTGACTTTTATTCCGTCGCCTCCCGGCGACACGGTGTTCGCCAGAGGCGAACAAATAGAAGTAACTCGCCAGAGGCGAGCTACTGGGCGCACCTTGTTTTTGCTTGTGTACACGTTGTTATTTCCCCTGCAATATCCTTTGAAGAAACTCTTCCTTCTTCCTTCTCGCCACATCCACATAATCTCCATTTTGCATTTCTATCTGTCCTCCATCTCCCTTGATATACCGTTTCAGAAAATTAAGATTGATGAGATGTGAATGATGCGGCCGGAAAAAGATATCCGGTGGCAGTAATTCTTCAAACTCCTTCAAGGTCCGGCTGGCTGTCAGTTTCGGGTGATTGGTGAAATGGATCACTGTGTAATTGCTGAGTGCTTCGAGGTGGATGATTTCTTTTACATTGAAGAAGAGCAGTCCGTCAATGGTTGGGATGGCGATCTTGTTCAACGAATGGTTCCATTGTAGATTATCGGCCAGCACTTCCAGCTTCCGGGTTGTTTGCGACTGTTCTTTGCTGGCTACGATCTTGCTGATGGTGTTGCGTAATTCTTCTATGTCCACTGGTTTTAGGAGATAATCGAAGGCAGCGAAGCGGATGGCCCTGATGGCGTACTGGTCATATGCTGTAGTGAACACCAGGTGGAATTTCTTTTCCGGTAATTGCTGCAACATGGCAAAGCCATCCATCCTTGGCATTTCGATATCCAGGAAAACGATCTGTGGTTGCAGTTGCTCAATGAGTGCGATGCCCTGCATGCCATCAGCGGCTTCCCCGGTAACGGTCACTTCCGGGCAATAGTCCTGCAGTTTTTTCTTCAGGGCGATGCGCCCCTTCACTTCGTCGTCTATGATGATGGCTGACAGCATTTATTGAATTTTTAATTGTACTTCTATTCTTGTGCCTGCGGGTTGGTGATGCTGCTCCAGGTCTGTGATCTGAACGGATGCATCGTTTTCTTTATTGAACAGCTTTACACGGTCACGGGTCATGGCCATGCCGTAGGAAATATTCTCTTTGCGGATCCCTGTTTTGGCGGCGGCGCGGCCCACACCGTTGTCTTCGATCCGGTATAGGAGATAATCATTATTACGGGAAATGGAGATGACCAGCTTTCCATCATTGCCCGGGCGATTGCGCAGTCCGTGCAGGATCGCATTCTCCACGTAGGGTTGAATGATGAGTGGTGGCACTTTCAGGTCGTCCTGCAGGATATCATCGGGTACCTGTATGCTCACGGTGAATTTGTTTTCGTTACGCAGCTGTTCCAGTTCTATATACAGTCTGAGTGTATCCAGGTCCTTGCTGAGCGGAATGGCAGGCTGGTTGGAGCTGTCGAGGATATTGCGGATCAGGCGGGCGAATTTATTCAGGTAAACAGTTGCATTGTATTTGTCGTTGCTCTGTATCAGTGCATCGATGCTGTTGATGCAGTTGAAGATGAAGTGTGGATTCATCTGTGCTCGCAGGGCCATCATCTCTGTGGTGCTGATCTTTTGCTGCAAACGGGCTTCATGCCTGATCTGCCTGATCCTTCTGCGGATCAGCCACCAGGTGAGGGCTACTGCCAGTGTAAGCACTGTGGCGAGGAACCATTTCGTTTGCCAGAACTCAGGCAGAATGGTGATCCGGAGGCTTGTTATGGTTGAATTCCAGTTACCTTGGTTGTTTGCGGCCTTAACCTGGAAAGTATAATTGCCGGGTGGCAGTTTGGTGTAGCCGGCACTTCTTCTGTGCCCGCAGAAGACCCAGTCCTCATCGATACCGGAAAGTTTATACGCATATACGGTACGGTTAGTATGGGAGAAATTCAATGAAGAGAAATCGATGGAAAAGAAATTCTGGTTCGGTTGCAGTCTGATATGTTGCCGGTACTGAAGGGAGGAGTCTGATTGCAGGGGATTGTTCATCACATGAAAACCGGTGATCACGGGTGCAGGATTGAATTTGTCTTCCGGCACGGAACCGGGGTGGAACCAGGTGAGTCCTTCGATGCCTCCGAAATACATCACACCTTTTGGATCGCGGTAGCAGCAGTTGGTATTGAATTCCGTGCCCTGCAGGCCATAACTGATATCATAATTGAAGAAGCGCTGACGGCGTAGATCGAAGCAGCTCAGGCCATTGTTAGTGCTGAGCCAGAGCCTTTGCTGCTGATCGCTGAGGATCCCATAAATAACGTTGTTGGGAAGTCCGTCTGCTGTTTGCCAGATGCGGATCAGTTTCCTGTTGACGGGATCGAACTGCACCAGTCCATTGTCTGATCCGATCCATAATTGTCCATTATTATCCTGGTGCAGGCTGCGGATATTTTTGGTATTGAGCTGAGGAAGCTGGATGGGAGTGATGCGGTTATTGTTCCGGTCCAGTAGCAGGAGGCCAAGGCCTTCGGTACCCATCCAGATCATATGGTTGTTGTCTTCCAGGAAGCAGCGGATGGCGGGCCTGTTGCTGAGCAGGAAGCTATCCCTGTCCACCCAATCGATCCATTCTTTTTTTTCCGTATCGAACTGGTAAAGCCCGTTGGCGCCACTGACCAGCATGTTGTTTCCTCCGGTGGGTTTGAAGACGGAATAGAGATAGGTCTTACCGATATCCCTGCCTGTGGAGAACGACCTGAAAGCATTGCCGGGTGTGGCATTCAGGTCAAGCAGGCAGAGGCCTCCCCAGGTGGCGAGCCATAGCTGGTTATTATTGCCGGATGCAATTCCGTACACAGTATTATGTGTTACCCCTGCGGGCGAAGGGTCTTTATAACTGGTGAAGCTTTGATTGATGGTATTCCATTTTACCAGGCCACCGTTCTGTGCGCCGATGAACAACTCTCCGTTTCCGGAACTGAACAGGGAGAAGAGCATATTGTCGTTCAGCTGGCTGTTGTTCCGGTAATTTTTTCTGATGGTATGGAAGATGGAATTGTAGAGATCGTATTTGGCAAAACCGCCTCCGCTGAGCCCGATCCAGATGATGCCCTGGCGGTCTTCGAAGAGGGAGAGCACGAAATCCTTGCGGAGGGATCCGGGTTGGTCATCCTGGTAGCGGCAGCGCGTGAGGTGGGCTGTTGCCGGGTTGTAGCGATAGAGCCCTTCGTTTCGTGTGCCGATCCAGAGCTGTTGTTGTTTGTCTGCCAGCATGCAGGTAACGGCATGCAAGGTGCCGTCGTGCGAGGGAGGGTTGAAAGCACGCGTGATACCGGTGATAGGGTTATAGATAAAAACGCCGTGTTCCGCAGTGCCGATCCAGAGTTCCTTGTTGAACCAGCAGATACTCCGGAATTTCATGCCTTCGGTTGTTGCGGTAGGGATGCTGATCTGTTTGAAACTTTGTGTAATGGTATTATAGCTGTACAGGTTATTGATATCGCATACCCATACCTGTTGTATTCCGTCTGATGCAATATCGGTGAGCCTGTTGTTGCGGCCTTCTTCAATAAAATGCTGACGGCACCTGCCATTGCTGTCTGCTATAAAAAGGCCATTGTGCCGGGTGAGTATCCAGGTCTTGTGCCGTGGATCTTCAAAGAGTTTGAGGATACCGATACTATCCGGTGCGGACGCGGGTTGTTGGAAATAGCGGCTGAAGGTCTCAAACTGGCCGCTTTGGATATTGAAGAGAAAGAGGCCGTCCGGTGTGCCTGCCCAGAGGGGACCGGAAGAGCTGGTGAGCAGTGCGTCAACCTGGTTGGAGGTGGAGTGGGAACCGGCGAAGGGTTTGCGGTAGCTGATGAATTCATAGCCGTCGAAGCGGTTGAGGCCTTCCTGTGTGCCCATCCAGATAAACCCGGACCTGTCCTGGGTCACTGAATAGCCGCTGTTCTGGGAAAGTCCGTTGCGTGAGGTGTAGTGCTCAAAGAATAGTTCTTTCTGCCGGGCAGCAAGCAGCTGACAGCAGAGCAGGAAGCAGGCAGCCAGGCAGTATCGGAGGAGGATCAAGGAAACAGGTTTGAATGCAAGTTAAAATAAACCGGCAGCTCCTGGTAGGGCTGCCGGTTAAAATATAGGAAGATGGGTTATGGCGGTGTTTGTTGGCGATTGGCGTATACCCTGATCACCCGGGCTTTGGCATATCGTTCTCCTGGACCAATCTTATCGATGTAAATATTTGCTTTGCCGGCAGAAAAACCGGTGCTTACCCGGTATTCGGTGGTGCCTCCCTGTCCGTGACCCGGGATCTGGTACCACCGGTTGAGGGTTTCGGCAAAGAGGTAAACGTACCAGTGGGAATTGTTCAGGGTGTCTTCTGTAGTGTTGATCTGCAGGGTAACAAATGTATTGGCCAGCAGGTTCTGTTCCCCGAAATTGTACTGCACTACATTGGCATTGCCGTCTGTTCCGGGGTCACCTTTGTCTCCTTTTTTACAGGAAACAAACACGATTATTCCCAGTATTAAAATCAGTTTATTCATAATTCGATAATTGAGGTTTGTTTTCCGGAAAAGCCGCGGAATACCGGGATAGTCTTCCGCAGGCCTGTACCGGACCAAAACACAGCGATTGGAGGTTGCGGGTATGTATCATCGTTATAAAAACGGTCTTTACTCTTGGGGCAGCTCTCGGAAACAGGCATAAAATTGCCGGGGAATTGCTGCGTAAAAAAGACATATTGAGCAGAATGCGGAAATGGGTGAGCAAACGGTAGTTAGTAAATTTTTTTGAGGTTGAGCCGGTACTGTTTACTTTTACGCCCCGTAAAGGAAACAGTCACCCATATGATGAAAGAAAAGATCCTCGTAATTGGCGCCTCCGGGCAGATCGGAGTGGAGTTAACGCTTGCTCTCCGTAAGATCTACGGCAATGCCAACGTCATTGCATCCGACCTGAGAGAAGAGAATGAGCTGTTGAAAGGAACCGGTCCGTATGTGAGCATGGACGTAATGAATAAAGAAATGCTGCATGTTCAGGTGATCCGCCAGAACATTACCCAGATCTACCTGCTGGCAGCTATCCTCTCCGCCACCGGCGAAAAGAATCCCAACCTGGCATGGCACCTCAATATGCAGAGCCTGCTGAATGTGCTGGACATTGCCCGGGAAGAGAAACTCCACAAAGTGTACTGGCCAAGCAGTATTGCTGTATTCGGACCAACTTCTCCCAAGCAGAATTGTCCGCAGCAGACCATCATTGAGCCTGCTACGGTTTACGGCATTTCCAAGTATGCGGGAGAGTTCTGGTGTAATTATTATCATCAGCGTTATGGAGTGGATGTACGCAGTATCCGTTATCCTGGTCTGATCAGTTACAAATCCCCCCCCGGCGGTGGAACTACGGATTATGCAGTGGAAATCTTCCACGAAGCGCTGGAAGAGAAAAAATACACCTGCTTCCTCAAAGAAGATACTTATCTTCCGATGATGTATATGCCCGATGCCATCCGTGGCACCATCGAACTGATGGAAGCCCCGGCCAGCAAGATCAATATCCGCCATTCATACAATCTCTCCGGTATGAGTTTTTCTCCAACGGAGATTGGCGCTGAGATCAAAAAGCATATCCCGGAATTTACGATCGATTATAAACCCGATTACCGTCAGGCCATTGCAGACAGCTGGCCGGCGAGCATCGATGACTCCGTTGCGAGGAGCGATTGGGGCTGGAAACATGAGTATGATCTGTCCAAGATGACCAAAGACATGCTGGACAACCTCGGTATGTAGGCAGCTGCAGGAATTTGACGGAAATCAGGGTTACAAATTGATGATGTAGATCACATATATATAATTGTGTTGCTTGCATTATTCAAAACCCAACAAACCATTTGCATGCCTATGCTACGGATTGTGTATCCCGTCATCTTTCTATGTGTTATGGCTATTACAGCAACAGCTCAGAAGCGCAGCAGTGTTCCGCCCATTCAACAGGTAAAAGTAGAATGGGAGATCATCGAGAACCATTACCAGGGCAAACCTGGATTTCAGAGTGCATTTACATTCATAAATAATGGAAAAAGCGACCTCCCCGCAAATGGGTGGTCGCTTTATTTCAATATAGCCCGTTCCATCCGGCCTGAATCGGTGGGAGGGGGTATGAGCATCGTCAATATCAATGGCGATCTGTACCAGCTCAAGCCTGCGGCGGACTTTATCGGGCTCAAACCCGGACAGTCAGTGAAAGTTCCGTTTGTAGCCAGTGACTGGGTGATCAATTTCACTGATGCTCCTGCAGGACTTTTCTGGGTGCTGGACAGTCAGCCTGAGAAGGGCCTCACCGTTGCCAATTACCAGGTGATCCCAAGCACCCGGCTGAATCAGATCCAGCGGGCCCCCGGTGATAAATATGGCTTCACTACTCCTGCTGATCTTTACCAGCAGAACAGTAAGATAGAAGACCTGCCGGCAGAAAGCTTAACAAAGATCTTCCCTGCTCCGGTTTATTATAAAGAAAACGGTGGTTCGTTCTCTCTCAGTCAGATCAATTCCATTTCTTCTGATCCTGCCTTTGCCAAAGAAGCACCAGTATTAGCTGCAGAACTTGGTAAGGTGCTCGGTAAACAGATCAATGTGAGCAATGCCGGAGATGCTGCCCTGCATCTGATCAAAGCAGATCTGCCCGCAGAAGCGTATGAAATTGATATGACTGCCGGGTCCCTTCATATCAAAGCCGGGGATGCCGCCGGTGCATTTTATGCTGTTCAATCCATCCGCTCATTGTTACCCAAAGAGGCATGGGCCGGAAAAGCACCGGATGCTGCTATCCCTGTAGTGAGCGTGAAAGATGCTCCCCGCTTCGGTTTCAGGGCTTTTATGCTGGACGTGGGCCGCAATTTCCATTCAAAGCAGCAGGTATTACGCACGCTTGACCTGATGGCATTGTATAAGCTCAATGTATTTCACTTTCATTTCAGCGAGGATGAAGGATGGCGGATTGAAATGCCTTCGATCCCTGAGCTCACCAATATCGGCGCAAGAAGAGGTTTTCCCATCGATGAAAGCAAACAACTGATCCCCAGTTTCGGCTCTGGCCCGGATAACAATTCATCCGGTACCGGCCATTATACCAAAGCAGATTTTATAGAGATCCTGAAATATGCGCAGGAAAGACATATCCGCGTGATCCCTGAAATAGAATCCCCGGGCCATGCGCGTGCAGCTGTGATCAGTATGAAAGCGCGTTATGAACGCCTGCTCAAAGAAGGAAAGCGTGAGGCAGCTGAAGAATACATGCTGCATGATCCCAATGATCAGTCGAAATACAGTTCAGTACAAGGCTGGCGCGATAATGCCATGAATGTGGCCAATCCCGGTGTGTACCGTTTCCTCGCACGTGTGTTCGATGATTTCATTGCGATGTATAAAGAAGCAGGTGTGCCACTCAGCATGATCCATGTAGGCGGCGATGAATTGCCTGGTGGGGTTTGGGAGAAATCACCCATTGCACAGGACCTGGTTGCGAAACATCCCAGCCTGCATAACACCAGTGATCTCTGGTATTATTATTACGAGAAGGTGAACAACCTGCTGAAGGAAAGAGGTCTTTCTGCCTACGGTTGGGAAGAAGCAGGCATGCGTAAAACGCAGCTCGATGGCAAGCCTCATTATATTCCCAATCCCGATTTTGCCCGCGGCATCTTTCAGCTGGATGTATGGAACAATATGTTAGGCTGGGGGGCAGAAGACCTGGCTTACAGGCTGGCGAATGCAGGGTATGAGATTGTGCTCTCACCTGTGAGCAATGTGTATTTCGATATGTGTTATTACAAGAATTTCGATGAGCCGGGTTATTACTGGGGAGGTTTCATAGATGTTGACAAACCCTGGCAGTTCATCCCTTACGATTACTACCGTAATGCTCGCAAGGATAAATTCAACAATGACCTGCCGGCTTCATTCTTTGAGCACAAGGAAAGACTGACCGATTATGGTAAGCAGCATATCACAGGTATGCAGGGATTGCTCTGGAGCGAAACGCTGGTAAGTCCGCAATTGATGGAATATATGCTGCTCCCGAAGTTACTCGGTTTGTCTGAGCGTGCCTGGAGTGCCGATCCCGCCTGGGCTTCAGAGGCCGAGCCAATGGCTGGTACTGCATACTGGAAAGACTGGTCAACTTTTGTGAACAGGGTAGGAAAGCGTGAACTGCCAAAGCTGGATCACCTGGCTGGTGGCTTTGGCTATCGCATACCCACACCGGGATTGATGGCAGAGAACGGAATCGTAAAAGCGAATATTCAATTTCCGGGTCTTGAGATGAGGTATACAACCAATGGAAAAGAACCGGATCTGAAGAGTAAAATATATACAGGCCCAATTACTGAAAAAGGACTGATCAAAGTGAAGGCTTTTAATACGAAGGGAAGAGGAGGTAGGACTGCGGAGGTGAAGAATTAGTTTTTTTATACGTAACTACAAGCCAAAAGCGGATTGTATTATGCAAGCCGCTTTTGGTTTGTTTATTTTATCAGATTAAACAGCCGGAAGCAGTTCAATCTTGTCGTTATTCATTGGTTTGATCTTACCTTGTTTAACAAAGAAGAGATAGATGAATTCTGCCCGGTTATGATCTACCTGAAGAAACTTTTCAAGATATTCATAAAATTCTCTGATTGAAATAATATCAGATGTTGGTAAAATATTATTCTTCAGCGAGATATAGGCTAATGTGTAAATGTCATTCAGCGCCGAATCGTTTATTTTAGTATCTGTAATCTCTTTGAGCTTCAGCTTAACGCTGTCTGGGTTGTATGCCCAACCATCAAGTAGTTTTAGATTATTAATTTCCTGGGGGATGAAAGGAGAGAATGCTACTTTACAAAGTGATTTGTGGCCTTCTGGAATTTCAGGGTAACTATTGCCAGAAGAATCGAGGCATTTCAAAATCCTCATATGGAAAATCACGTCACTAAGCGGTTTTTCTGAAAAACTCAGCGAATATTCTCTATTAATAAATGTATTTGTGTTGGCATAATCGAAAAATAGCCATATCTGGTTGGATGGCAGGTTGGTTTCGATATTCAGAATTTCGAATACTTTGGTGGACGCTTTGCCTGTAATATTCAATAATGGGATATTGAGCGACTGCATTTTCCTTATCTAGCTTTTTCATTATTTGCTGAAAATCAGTGCAAAGTATATACCCTTCACAGATCAGGTAAAATTGCTCCGGTGTCATATCAAAAGCAAATTCACTTTCAATTAAGTGCAGACAGTTTACAGAATACTCAAAGTGTTGAAGACGCTGTGTGTCAAAAAGGTAAATTACGGGCTGTCCCAATCTTCTACATTCCAGTGCAAACCAAATGGCCTTAACGGGATGACTTGAAGTACTGGTTCTTGGTATCTGAAGAGTTGAAAGATTTCCTTTGTAACCAAGTGAAGTTCCCCTGAATAAAAATCTGAAGGACATAAGCAACCATGTTGAATTAATCGAATGATCGCAATTCAATTTGGTTGGGAACTCTTCAAAGGTAGAGCTCTTATTTCAAATTCGTATGTATTATATCGTTAGAACAACTATCTCTCAATCCTGAATCCCATAAACACAGCCGGCGCCACCGTCTCTACTTTCACCTCCTCTACCTTCGCCCTGGCCGGCCCTTTCCTGCACCAGATCACCAACTGCAACAACTGCTCTGTTGTACCGGATGCCATGATCAAAACCGTACCATCCGGCAGATTCTTTACATAACCCGTCAGATTCAGGTCATGAGCCCGCTCTTTTGTGCTTTGGCGATAGAATACGCCCTGCACTTTTCCTGTCACAATAATTGAATAGGTCTGCAGCATGCCAGTGAAGGTAGCATCAATTTAGCATATTTATGCTATGGCGTATGCACGCCCGCTGCAATAGGTTTGCATGATCAATTCCTGAATAACCTCCCTGTAAATTATTGATATAACAATTTGTACGTATGAAACAATTGTATTCATCCCTCATTTTTATTTTTTTGTTTTTACTGTCTGATGCAGCAGATGCACAGATAAAATATGCTACAAGGGTTACTGCCTGGAGCTCGCAGAACAGAGCAACCGGCAGCTGGAGCGCATCCAATGCTGCGGGAGCTCCCAATGTGGTTGGCTGTGGCGATAATGGCAGTGCCTGGGCGTCCGGGGCGGCGGATAACAGGCGTGAATTCCTTGAACTGGAATACAGCGACCCTGCGCCAATCAGCCGTGTGTTCATTCATGAAACCTATTACCCCGGTGCTGTTGATACAGTGTACGTGATGAATCCTTCTTCCGGTCTCTGGGAGAAAGTATATGAAGGAACGGCAGCAGCTTTCCCAACCTGTCCGCGTGTATTCAGTGTGGCATTTCCGCTTACTGCTTTCCCTGTGAGCAAACTGCGCATTGCCCTTAATTCACCGGCTGTCACTGGTTATAATGAAATCGATGCAGTGGGTGTTGCTGCTTATACCGATGGAGGAGCTATCGCTGGCAACCAGGATGCCTGTTCTTCTGCTCCACCTGCTCTGTTTACCAATCTTGAGTCTGCATTCAGTGGTAATGCCGCTGCCGTATATCAATGGCAGGATTCCACTGAGTCAGGATCATGGCAGGATATTGCCGGTGCAATGACTGCCACTTATCAGTCTCCTGCACTTACACAAACCACCTGGTTCAGAAGAAAGGCAACGCTTGCAGGTGTTACCGAATACAGCACCATCATTAAAGTTAATTATCTGCCATCCGGAGATCCGGCTGTTATTCCAACCTCCGGCTGGAATTTCTATGTGTACCAGTCGAAGGTGATCAATCTCAGCACTTCCGTTTATAAAGGTTTCTATTCAAGAACAGGACTGAACTTCAATACACGGAGCGACTGGAATGCCGGTGTTACGCCCATCACTGCAACCGGCTACCTGGGCTGCACGGTGGCCAATAATGATTTTGTACTGGCCGCACGGCGGAAAGGCCTTCCTGCCGGAAACTATGTATTGCAGGTATTGGAGTCTAGGGGTACACTCCGCGTATATGTGAACGGCGTTGAGCAATCAGGCTCTTCAGGAGCAATATCACTGGGGCCGCTTACGCCTGATTCAGAAGTGGAAGTAAGGTTGATGGATGTTTCCGGTGATGCCTACATGAGTATAGAGATGCGCGCAGGCGCCATCAATGGCGGAGATATCGGGGAGCCTCAGAATATTTGTCTCAATGAAACACCTGCTGCCTTCGTAAATAATATTGCCGCGTATGGAGGCGCAGCACCAGCAACGATCGTCTATCAATGGCAGGACTCTTTGGCCGGTGCAAGCTGGATCAATATTCCCGGCGCCACCAGTGCTACCTATCAGGCTGGTGCACTATCACAAACCAAATGGTTCAGAAGGAAAGCTTCAGACAATACAAATGCCACAGCATACAGTGATGAAGTAAAAGTGAATGTGGCAACCATTCAGGGCGATACCTCGGTATTTGGTAATAACGCCTGGAACATTTATGCATTCAACGGAAATGACATCAATCTGGTTACAAACAGCTACCGCGGTTTTTACACGGCCACCGGATTGAATATCGTAACCTCTGATCACTGGAATTATTTCGAGTCTCCTTCTTCCGCAACAGGTTACGTGGGTTGTCCTGTCAACTTCGATAATTTCCTGTTCAGTTTACGCAGGCAAGGTTTTCCTGCGGGCAATTACAGGCTTAACATCACTGTTGTAGAAGACCAGGTCATGGTTATTGTAAATGGTGTGGTGATGCATACCGGAGGTACTACCTCCCTGGCGCTGTCAGGGCTTGACGGTAATTCCAAAGTGGAACTGAGGGTGAGGGAAACAACCAGTACTTCCAGGATAACATTTGAATTTCTCCGGATAGATTACAGCATCGCTGATTTTGTGGCCACGGGCTGCCGCACTTTCACTGCTAACAATGTTAAAGGCACTGAGTGGTATGATATTACTGATGGCACGGGCAAACTGCTTGCCAGTATCCATCCAAACGGAAACGATCTGGGTACCGTTACATTGAATACAAGGCATTACGGGTTAGGCGCAGCTAATATCCCAACCAATACCGTTAACAGGAAAAAATACCTGCCCCGTTATTTCAATTTCAATTCATCGAAATATCCTTCAGCTAATTTTCCTGTACCGGTGAAAGTAAGACTGTACTACAAGAACAGTGAATTTGAGGATTATAAAACTGCCATCGAAAAACCTGCAACAACAAGAGGTGAGCTGGGTGTAGCACATTATAGCGGCAGCTGGGAAGATTGTGAAATGAGTAACAATACTGCCGGTGGCGAGTTGCTCGGAAGTCCGGCCAATGCGGATTTCACAGCCGACGGTTTTTACCTGGAAGGCAGCACCAGCAGCTTCTCTGAATTCGGTTCGCTGGAAGGGTCGCCAACACTTCCTGTAAAGCTCACCAGGTTCCGTGCTGAAATGCAGAACAATGTAGTAAAGCTTAGCTGGGCCACAGTACAGGAACTGGATAACAAAGGATTTGAGATCCTGCGCAGCACTGATGGAAAGAATTTTGTGAAGATCGGTTGGGTAGATGGCCATGGTACTACCAATGATGTAAAGCAATATGCATTCACTGATGTTGCTCCTGCGGCAGGTAAGAACTTCTACCGACTCCGCCAGGTGGATATCGATAACAATTCTGCTTTCAGCGATATCGCTGCTGTGAGCACAGGCAGGATGCTGAAGCTGACCCTGTCTCCCAATCCTGTTGAGAACGTTCTCTACATCGAACATGATGCGAAGAATATTTCCAGCCTTAGGATACTCGATATGCAGGGCAGACCAGTATGGAGAAACGAGGGACAAAATCCTTCTTCCCTCATTACAGTACCTGTTCAGCAGCTCACCAAAGGCATGTACCTGCTGGAGGCGTTGGACAAACAGGGTATAAGACACACGGAGAAGTTTCTGAAAAAATAAGATCACACTATCTGCTATTGAACACAGGCGTCTCACCGTATGGTGAGGCGCTTTCTGTTTTAAGATCAGTGATCACAAAGTTTATGCGTTCTGTTCCGGAAATGGAGAATCTGTTTAAATTGCAGAAATGCCGGCCGGAATACAAGGAATGTCTGTTAATCAACCATACGTGGAAACTGAACTGTTGCAACAGGTGGCTTCTGGTGACAGGATGGCTTTCCGCAGGCTTTTCGATCAGCTCTGGGCAAGTGTTTACAGCGCGGCCCTCCGGTTGACCCGCTCCCCGGAAATGGCGCAGGACCTGTCGCAGGAAGTGTTCGTCCGTTTATGGGAGAACAGGAGCAAGCTCGCTGATGTAACCAATATCTACGCCTGGCTGTATACCATTACCCGGAACCTGGTGACGGATTTCCTGAGAAAGAAAGTATTCCAGGACAATAACAAAGCATTTCTCGCCAGCTACTATGCACACAATGATGCTGATCCATTCAGCACCCTGGAGCTCAGGGAACAGCAAGAAAAATTGAAAGCCGCCATCGAGCAACTGCCGCTTCAGCTGAAGCAGGTGGTGACACTGTCCTATTTTGAAGGCAGGTCGCACAAAGAGATCGCTGCCATCTTACAGATAACCCCAGCTTCTTCCCGCATCTACCTGGTACGCGCCATTGCCATGCTACGGAAGAATTCAGCCGGGGACGGAAACAAGGTCTTACTGAAGCTGCTCTGGCTGGCGATGGTCCCTTAAAATAATTTTCATTTCCATGTTAACAAACTGTTTCTCCGTTCGTCATTCAATATATGGCGCACAATATTCATTCACTGTTTCTGAAATACCTGCAGCAAACCTTATCGGCTGAAGAACTGGAAATATTGTTCAATGCCGTGAAGGACGGGACCTTCACCAGAGATGAGATCCCTGAAGATATTTTTGCTCAGGCTCCATTATTCAATAGCGATATTGAAGTCAATAAAGACCTGGCCTTTGAAAAGCTCATGCAGCAACTACCTCTTGCAGATACAGATGCTACTGAAGAAATAAGGCCGGTCAGCACTATTGCCGGCAGCCGCTGGTACTGGGCCGCAGCAGCGGTTCTCCTGGTATCGCTTTCTGTATTTTTCCTGTGGTTCAGAAAAGATCCTTCGTCTGAGATCGTTCAAAAGCCCGGAAACGAACAGCAGGAAATCCTTCCAGGAAAGAATGGTGCTGTGCTTACCCTGGCAGACGGCAGGCAGGTGGTGCTCGATAGCCTGGGTAACGGGGTGGTAGCCACCCAGGGTGGGGGCCAGGTACTATTGCAGAACGGACAACTGAGTTATGAGGGTGCAGGTTCTTCAACCGGGGAAACAGCGTATAATACCATGCAGACTCCCAAAGGCAGGCAGTTCAATCTCCGCCTGTCTGATGGCACCATGGTATGGCTGAATGCCGCCAGCTCATTGCGTTATCCGGTTGCATTCCCCGGAAAAGAACGCCGGGTTGAAATAAGCGGAGAAGCCTACTTTGAAGTAGCGCAGAACCAGCAGCAGCCATTCATCGTTTCAATCAATGACAGGGCTGAAGTGGAAGTGCTTGGCACAAGCTTCAATGTGAATGCCTATGTCAATGAATCCAGTATCAGAACAGCTTTGCTGACCGGGAGTGTGAAAGTTACTCCCAGGACTAAGCAAAAGGCGGTAGTGCTGAAACCCGGACAGCTGGCCCGGATTACAGCTGATGAAAGTATCAGAATAGAAAAAGTTGATGAAGACAGGACCCTTGCCTGGAAGAACGGCGCTTTCAATTTCAATGGGGCGAGCCTGGATGAGGTAATGAAACAACTGGAAAGATGGTACGATATAGAAGTAGTTTATGAAAGCGGTGTACCGGATATCAGGCTGGGAGGGGAGTTGAGCAGGGATGTAACTCTTACTGATCTGCTGAAGGGACTGAAGGAGTCCGAACTGCATTTCAAAATTGAATCCGGCCGGAGGCTGGTGATATTACCTTAATCAAATGATCAGAGTATGTTGAAATAAAACGGAACGATCCCCAGAAAAAACAAAACCGGAAATGCTACGAACATTCCCGGCGGAGTCTGGATCGATCCAAAATGTTGCCCACTTTTTTTCTAACCAAACTGTTGCAAAAGTATGCAAAAATCTGCTCCCCGGAGTCAGGCCGGCCTTCGTCTGCGGCTTCCGGCTCAAATGTTGAGAATTATGAGAATGCTCACGGTTTTTCTCTTTATTGGTTCGCTGGCCGTTTCCGCAAAACCTGTTGCGCAAACGGTCTCCATCAAAGCACAGGATATTTCCCTGAAGGAAGTGTTTTCTGCCGTTAAAAAACAAACAGGCTACTTCGTGTTCTTCAATGAAGACCTCCTGAAAAATGCAAAGCCGGTTTCAGTTGACGTGAATGCCATGCCTTTGAATGATTTCTTCAATATGATATTGAAGGAAGAAGGTCTTGGTTTCAGGATCGCCGGAAAATCTGTTTTCCTGTACAGGCGATTGCTGATTGCAGACGCGTCTTCCCTCCATGACAAGGCCACTCCCATCAGGATCAGGGTACTGGATTCAACAGGCCGTGGCCTCTCAGGCGCCTCCGTTGCTATCAAAGGCAAAAAGACTTCCGGCGTTACCGGTGCAGACGGATCATTAACCATAAATGTGAATGAAGGCGATGTGTTGCAGGTGTCTTTTGTAGGTTATGAAACAAGAACTATCAATATCACTTCAGCTCAATTAAGTGGCGGCAATGACCTTTCCATCACGCTCATTCCATCAGTAACCAAACTGGATGATGTGGTGGTAGTGGTGAATACCGGTTACCAGAAGATGGCGCGGGAAAGAAGCGCCGGCTCTGTCGCCAAGCCCAACACACAGATGATGCAGGAGCGATCCTTTTCCATGAATGTGATCCAGCGTTTGGATGGATTGGTTCCAGGCCTCACCATCAATAACGCACCCGGCGCCAATTCCATCCTGATCAGGGGATTGACCACCCTGGGTGGACAAAGGAATCCACTTTTTGTAGTGAACGGTATTCCCCTGGATGATGTGAATACTCTCAATCCTACCGATGTTGAAGATATTACCGTTCTGAAAGATGCTACTGCTGCTTCCATCTGGGGAGCGAGAGCTGCCAACGGCGTGATTGTGATCACTACCAAAAAAGGAAAGGAGAGCGATAAGATCAGGATGGATTACGATTTCTTCAACAGCTTCCAGGGAAAACCTGATATCGGTTATATCAAGAGCCTGCGCAGTAAAGAATTTATCCCGGCCGCCAGGGAAATCTTCGATCCCGTACAGTATGTATGGGCCAACGTTTCCACACCTGTATCAACAACCTACGGGGGCTATGGCCGCGCTACCGTTGCGCCGCATGAACTGATCCTTTACAATCTTTCCAATGGACTGATCAACCAGGCCCAGGCGGATGAGCAGTTGAATGCACTGGCTGCTTACGACAACCTTGATGAGATCAAAAATACCTGGTACAGGAATGCATCGCTCATGAACCATACGCTTTCGTTTACTGGCGGTGGCAAAAAATATAATTTCTATGGATCTGCTTCTTATACAAACACCCAGAACTCAACACCCACCAACAAGGATGAAAGTTATGCCGTGAACCTGCGCCAGGACTATACTTTCAGCAACAGGATCCAGGCTTACCTGATCACCGATCTTAGGAACAGTGTAGCCGGTAATGGTCTTACCATCAGCCCTACTGCCAGCTATCTTCCTTATGTTTCTTTCAAAAACCCTGATGGCTCCAATGCTTCCCTGGGATGGATGTACCGTACGGATGCATTGAGAAACACCTACCAGAATCAGAGCCTTATCAACCTGGATTATGTGCCGCTCGATGAAATGAACCGTGGGCAGGTGAAGGACAATACACTGTATGCGAGGCTGACTTCCGGCATCACTATGAAACTGATCAAAGGACTTCGTTACGAAGGCATCTTCAGTTACACAAAGGCACGCAGAAAAAATACCAATCTGATGGATGAGAAAAGCTATCCTGTAAGGGAAGAACTGGTGGCCTTTACGGTGGCGTCAACAACACCTGAAGGACAGCCTGCTTATTATCTTCCCAATTCCGGCGGCAAGCTTACCACCATCAATGCAGATCAGCGCAATTACACGGTGAGGAACCAACTGATCTATGATAATGAATGGATGAACGGAACGCATCAGCTCACTGTGCTGGCAGGCCAGGAAGCACAGGAACAATTCACCAATACCAATACTTCGCTGGTTTGGGGATACAATCCGCAGTTGCTGACCTACGGCAGAGTGGATTTCAACCTGCTTTCAAAGACCACAACGCTGAGCAGGACCAATCCCGGACCTGGCGTGGTGTATTATGGAAATCCGGTGTATACTTCTTCGGCACTTTCGTACAGTATGCTTGATCAAAGGCCTTACACGGAAGCAGAGCAAACCACCCGTTTTACTTCTTATTTCGCAAACGCAGGGTATACCTACAACCGGAAGTATACTGTGAATGCCAGCTGGAGAGCGGATCAGTCGAACCTTTTTGGGAAAGACAGGTCTGCACAGAACAGACCCGTGTGGAGCGCAGGTCTTGCCTGGGCATTGAGCAGGGAAGATTTCATGCAGGACATCACCTGGCTTGACCGTCTTTCTCTACGCGTTACTCATGGTATTGCAGGCAATCCGCCTACCCCTAGTTCTGCAGCCTCTTTCGATATTTTCAGCCAGGTAAATGCCTCGCTTTATCCGGGAGGAACGGGGCTTTCTCTCACCACACCGGGTAATGCCAAACTGAGTTGGGAAACAACCAAAACCACCAACCTGGGCATCGACTTCGCTGTGTTGAAAAACAGGATCAGCGGTTCTATCGATCTCTATAATAAGAACACCAGCAATCTTATCGGCTATATGACGCTCAACCCGCTGGGAGGCTTCACCAGTATCACGGGCAATGTGGGAGACATGAACAATAAGGGCATCGAGTTTGCCATCAATACGTTGAATGTGACCACTAAAAAGTTCAGCTGGAGATCTCAGCTCAATCTTGCTTACAATAAAAACAAGATCACAAAACTCTCTGTATTGGGTGCTGGCGGTGGCGCTATCACAACAACGATCGATTATCTTGGTCAACGTTACCTGCAGGGCTATTCTGCTTTCAATATTTTCGCTTACCGTTATGCCGGTCTTGATAATATGGGTGATCCGCAGATCTATCAGGCTGATGGAAAAGTAACGAAAGCAAGAGATGTTTCCACAATCCCTGACCTGAAATACATGGGAACATTCCAGCCTGTCTGGAGCGGTGGTATCAGCAATATCTTCAGCTATGGGAATTTCACGCTGGGCTTTAATGCTGTGTACAATTTCGGCAACGCGATGCGTAAGGATATCAACAGCACTTATGCAGCTTTCCGTGCTGCCCCCACACCGGGTGTGTTCACAGCAGGAAATATACATTCAGACTTTCAGAACAGGTGGAAACAGCCGGGCGACGAGGCTTTCACGGATATCCCTTCCTATGTGCCCAACTCCACCACCAGCAGCACCAGGCGGAATCTTTTCTACTATACTTATGCAGATGTGAATGTTGTATCTGCAGCATATGTGAAACTCAGAGATGTTACATTCAGTTACGCTTTGCCTGCCTCATTGCTGCAACGCGTAAAAGTTGCAGGTATCACTTTGAGGGCGCAGTTGTCCAATATCATGCTCTGGAAGGCCAATCATGAGGGCATCGATCCTGAATTCCAGAATGCGGCCGCAACGGGCAATAACAGGACAACACCTTTTAATCAGCATTCTTTCACTGTAGGTGCACATGTAACCCTGTAATTTTCAATACTAACTATTATGTATATGCGATATATAAAACACTTTCTTTTTATACTTACGGCCTTCACGGTCCTTAGCGGATGTAAAAAAGAATATCTGGAGATCAATCCAAAGGGGCAGCTTATTGCTGTTGACGTAAGGGACTACGACCTTATGATGAATGTTACTACGATGAACTTCCTGGACTATACCTATAGCCAGATCTATATGGGTGATGAAATAATAGGGCAGGAGCCTTATTTTACCGGTCAGACCTCCGTTACCACGGCCAGGATGTTCAAGTATGCCGATCAGTTCTACGATCCTGAAATGAACGACAATGAAACGCCTGCCTTACTCAGACAGTTATATGTTTACAACAAAATAATAACGGAAGTACCCAATGCAGCCAATGGCACAGATCAGCAGAAAGCAGCATTGAAAGCGGAGGCCATGCTGAACCGTGCCTGGACTTACTTCATGCTGATCAATTATTTCGCAAAGCCATATAATGCTTCCACTGCTGCATCGGATCCCGGTTTCCCGATCATTACGGCGGCCGATGTTACGCAAACCAGTTATGCCAGAGCTTCTGTGCAGGAGGTGTATGATTTCATCATCAGTGATCTGAATTTTGCCATTGGCAATTTGCCACAGAATACAGCTGCAGCTGTGAGAGGTTCCAAAGCCGCGGCAGAAGGCATGCTGGGAAAAGTGTATGTTTTCATGGGGAGGTTCAGCGAAGCACTTCCTTTTCTGAATAATGCACTGGCGCATCTGCCTGCGTCGTTCAATATGTCGTTGATCGATTATAATGTTGTGCTGGCGCCAGGCGGGGCCTGGGGTTATACAACCAACAGCCAGTATACCTATGTTACAGGTCCTTCACAGAACAACCAGGAAGCCATGATCAGCAAGTACCTGGTCAATTACAATGCTTTGAACTATTCATCCCTGCTGCTTTCCAAAGAAGCATATGAGCTGTTTGGAGCTGATGATATGCGCCGGAAACTGTTCAGCAGGTATCCTTATGGTTCCACTATTGCCTATACCACACCTGATGTATACAGGCGGATCGGTGGGATGATTGCATATATCGGACTGAATCTGCCTGATGTATACCTGTTGAAAGCTGAATGTGAAGCCAGGACCAACGCCATCGCCGATGCGCAGGCCACACTGGAAACCTTCCGCAAAAAGAGGATGCCGGCTGCTTCTGCGCCGGTGACCATCACAGACAGGAATGATCTTACAAAATTCGTGATAGAAGAACGCATCCGCGAATTTGCACTGGAAGGCCATCGCTGGTTTGATATGAGACGGCTTTCGGTAGATCCGCTTTTTTCATCCAATCAGTATACGCATAAACTGATCCTGGCCAACGGAACGGTTGAAACTTATCCGCTGAAACCGGAAAGGTTCCTGATCAGGTTCTCGCCTAAGATGATGGCGGCAAACCCGGGCTGGACAAATAATCCGTAATTCAAAATTGTGAACATGAAACTATTAATTACCGGGGCTGCCTGTTTGCTGGCAGCCCTCCATCTCCATGCCCAGTATAATGTTATTGTAAATGGAAAAATGAAAGGGCTGAAGCACGAAAAGAAGATCATTCTCAGTTACCGGGAAAACGGAAAGTACATCAATGATACTGTGATCACCAATAAAGGCAATTTCCATTTTCAGCCTGTTATCAGCCAGCAGCCCATCAGGGCAACGTTAACAATGTTGCCGCTGACACCAGATCCCAAAGTATCCATGCAGGAACGTATGCTCCGTTCGGATGCTCAATCCTTTTACCTGGAAGCCGGTACAGTGACTGTACAGGGAAAAGGCTCCATGGAAAAAGCGATGATCAAAGGCGGTGTTACGCAGAAGGAGAATCTTGAACTGACAAAGTTGTTACAAAAGGATATTGAAGCCTTTGCTCCCGTAAAAGAGGAAGTGATCTCCATGATGATAAAATCTGAGGGGAGAGGTCTGGATACCAGCGCACGTTTCAATGAGCTGAGAAAAACAGCTGAAGAAATGGGTAAGCAAAGAGAAGATAAGAAGACGGCCTTTATTACATCGCACCCGGATTCTTATGTGAGCCTGGATCTGGTGAAGGACCGCGCTGCTGTCATTGACCCGGTTACTTTTGAACCATTGTTTAATATACTGAGTGAAAGGATAAAGAAGTCTAAAGATGGACAGGCATTAGGAGACAGATTGAAGAAAGTGAGTGAGACCATGACCGGTTATGCAGCTAAGGATTTCAGCATGGCAGATTCATCCGGTAAAGAGATTTCATTGAGCTCTTTTAAAGGCAAGTATGTATTGCTTGATTTCTGGGCAAGCTGGTGTGGTCCCTGCCGGGCGGAGAACCCGCATGTTCTGAAAGCTTATACTCGTTTCAAAGCAAAGAACTTTGATATCCTGGCAGTTTCAATTGATGAGAGCAGGCGCAACTGGCTGAAGGCTGTGAATGAGGATAGGCTTCCCTGGACGCAGGTTTCCGACCTGCTCGGATCGGCCAGTAAGGCTGCTGCATTGTATGGGATCACCGCCATTCCGCAGAATTTCCTGATCGATCCTTCAGGAATGATCATCGCGAGGAATTTAAGAGGAGCAGAACTGGAAAAGACACTGGAAAAATATCTTCCTGTTGAATAAACCTGCGTGCATCGGAATCCCGGACACCCTTCGTTTCCATATGTTTTTTGAATGGGGCTAACCTTGGGTTAGCCATCATTTTTTTACGGTCCATCTGCAGGATTCACATATTCATGTCATCATTTGTGGAGCTCATACGCCGGCTTTCACATGTTTATGTCCTTGCCGGAATATTATTACCTGGTAGCTTTGCAAGGCATATCCTGTGAGCATTTCCCCTCCCGATTATTTATTGAACTTCAATTTGTACACATGAAACATTTGTATTCATCAGGCATTTTATTGCTCTTACTGCTGGTATCTGCCATTACGAAGGCGCAGATAAGGTATGCAACAGGAGTTGTGAATTTCAGTTCACAGTATTCAACAACCGGCTGGTCTGCCGAGCAAACACTTGGTGCGCCCAATACTGTTGGCTGTGGTGATGTATCCACTTCGTGGGCATCGGCCAGTTCGGATGGAAGAAGAGAATTCCTTGAGCTCAGTTTTGATAATCCTGCGCCGGTCAACAGGATCTTTATATATGAAACGCTCAGTCCCGGCGCAATAGATACTGTGTATGTATTCAATCCGAACACCCAGGCATATGAAAAAGTGTATGAGGCAACAGCAGCTGCCAGCACTCTCTGTCCGCAAGTGTTTACCATAAATTTTGCTCTGACATCCTTTCCGGTCGACAGGATCCGTATTGCCATCAATTCTCCGGCAGTTGCAGGATATAACGAGATAGATGCAGCAGCCATTGCCAACTATTCCAGTGAAGGGATCATCGATGGTAATCAGAATGTGTGCGCCTCTGCAGCAGGCCGGTCTTTCACCAGTTTGAACCCGGCATTTGATGGTGCACCCGGCGTGGTTTACCAATGGCAGGATTCTACTGTCAATGGTAGCTGGAAAGACATAGCCAGTGCAGCAGCCCTCACTTACCAGCCACCTGTGGTAACTGAGAATACCTGGTACAGGAGAAAAGCTACCCTGACAGGTACAACTGTTTACAGTAATGTGCTGAAGCTGACTTTCATCGAGTCCGGCGATCCTGCATTAATACCGCAGGACAGCTGGAATTTTTATGCATACGAATCCCCTTCACTGGACCTTGGTGCGGCCGTTTATAAAGGTTATTATTCCCGTGCAGTACTCAATTTCAATTCTATGACAGACTGGGGTTCTACGGCAACTCCAACAGCTGCTTCTGGTTATCAGGGTTGTGTGGTGCCCGATAATAAGTTTGTACTGGTAGCTAAGAGGAAAGGATTTCCTGCAGGTAATTACAATGTGATCACTTCTTTTTCTGCAGCAATGCGGATATATGTCAATGGCAGTTTGATCAGCCAGCCTGCCTGTTGTTATGCGGTGGTGTCACTGGGAAGGCTTGATAATAATTCCACGGTTGAGATAAGGATGCTAGACAATAATTCCAATGCTTATCTGACTGCAGATTTCCAGATCGCGGAACTGAACGGTGGTACTATTGGTGATCCACAGGCCTTATGTGTGAATGAAGCACCTGCCGCTTTCCAGAGTACTGCTGCCGCCTCTGGTGGAGCTGCTCCTTCATCCATTACTTACCAGTGGCAGGATTCAGTAGTTACAGGTATCTGGAGGGATATTCCGGCTGCCACTGTTGCTACTTACCAGGGAGGCGTTCTCAGCGATACTACCTGGTACAGGAGAAAAGCCACTGATAATTCGGGTGCATTTGCCTACAGTAATATCATCAGGGTTTCTGTTGCCACGCAAAAAGGAGACTCCGCCATTTACGGAAACCAGCAATGGAATGTGTATGGCTTCAACGGAAACGATATCACGCTGGCCACAGGAAATTACCGCGGATTCTATCAGGCTACCGGTATGCAAATCGATTCTCATCTTCACTTCGGGGTCTTCGGTTCTCCATCCGATGCCGCTGGTTATATGGGCTGTCCCGTAAATAATGAGAATTTCATCATGAGCGCACGCAGAACAAATTTCCCTGCCGGCAGGTACCGCCTGGATATCTCCAATGTGGATGATGAAATTATGGTGCTGGTGGATGGCGTTCAGAAATACAGGGGAGGTTGTTGCCTGAACCTGGATCTCGGCGTTCTGAATGCCACATCCAAACTGGATATCAGACTGAGGGAAGGGGGGTACATAACCAGACTGATCACTGATCTGGTAAGAATCGATTCCAGCATTGCCGAATACCAGAACACAAATTGTAATTTTTATCAGCAGAGCGCCGTGAGTGGCGATAACTGGTTTGATCTTACGGATGCAAGCGGCAAGATCATCGCCAGTGTAAACCCTGGTACCAATAACCTCGGAACATTTTACCTGTATGCAAAGCATTACGGGCCTGGTATCGCCAATATTCCGAAAAGCAGTGTGACTAAGAAGAAATATATGCCCAGGTATTTCAGGTTCATGTCATCGAACTATTCCGGCATCAGCTTCCCTTCCCCGGTAAAGCTCAGACTGTACTTCAAAAACAGTGAACTGGATGATTACAAGACCAGCACCAATGATCCATTGCTCAGCAGGACTGGTCTGCAGATCGCACATTACAAAGGGGGAGGAGAGGATTGTGAACTGTTCAATAATACAGGTGAGGGTACCCTGATCATGCAAAGCGGGGCGAAGGATTTCACTACGGAAGGTTTTTACCTGGAATTTTCTACCAACAGTTTCTCTGAATTCGGTGTACTCGATGCTGCACAGGTGCTGCCAGTGAAACTTACCAGCTTCCGCGCAGAGGCCGTCAACAATACCGTTAAGCTCAGCTGGGCAACTTCACAGGAGATCGATAACAAGGGCTTTGAGATCCAGCGCAGCACAGATGGAAAGAACTTCGTGAAGATAGGTTGGGTGGATGGAAATGGTACCACCAGTACACCCATGCAGTATACATTTACGGATATATCACCTGCAGCAGGTAAGAATTTCTATCGCCTTTCCCAGCAGGATATCAATGGCAATGTCAGTTACAGCGATATCGTAGCTGCCAGCACAAAGAAGGCAATGAAGCTGAATTTGTCTCCCAACCCGGTTGAGAATATCCTCTATGTGGAGTTTGATGAAAAAAATACAACCAGTCTTAAGATCATGGATATGCAGGGCAGGGTAGTATGGAGGAAAGAAGGGCTGAATACTTCTTCCGTGCTGAGTATACCTGTTCAGATCCTGAAGCGCGGCATCTATGTGCTGGAAGCAACGGACAGGCAGGGCAACCGCCAGGTTGAGCGATTTATCAGGAAGTAAGAGAGAAAACCAACTATAAAAAGAACGGCCCCCGATCATCCGGGGGCCGTTCTTTTTATGAGCTGAAGACGGATCTTACAATCCCATCTTTTGTTTCAGTTTGGCGTCGATTGCGTCCAGGAACTCTTCTGTATACAGGTAATGATCTCCGTGGCTCACTTTGTTGCCATGGATACATACTGCCAGGTCCTTGGTCATTTTACCTTCTTCCACCACTTCAATACAAACGGCTTCGAGGGCATTTGCGAAATCGATCAGCGCCTGGTTGTTATCCAGTTTGCCGCGGAAAGCCAGACCTCTTGTCCATGCAAAAATAGATGCAATGGGGTTGGTGCTGGTTGGTTTTCCTGCCTGGTGATCGCGGTAGTGGCGGGTAACGGTACCGTGGGCAGCTTCAGCTTCCATGGTCTTGCCATCGGGTGTAACCAGTACGGAAGTCATCAGGCCCAGTGAACCGAAGCCCTGCGCTACGCTGTCTGACTGCACATCACCATCATAGTTCTTACAGGCCCAAACGAAATTACCATTCCATTTGAGGGCTGAAGCCACCATGTCATCGATGAGGCGGTGCTCATACACGATGCCTGCATCCTGGAATTTCTGTTTGAACTCGCTTTGATAGATGTCCTCAAAAATATCTTTGAAACGGCCATCGTATTTCTTCAGGATGGTGTTCTTGGTGCTGAGGTAGAGCGGCCATTTTTTACTGAGGGCCATGTTGAAGCAGCTGCGGGCAAAACCCTTCACGCTTTCATCGGTATTGTACATGGAGAGCGCAACACCATCTCCTTTGAAGTTGTACACTTCAAAGGTCTGTGGCTCGCCGCCGTCCTCAGGAGTGAAGGTCATGGTAAGCTTACCCTTTCCTTTGATCACAGTATCGGTAGCACGGTACTGGTCGCCGAAAGCATGACGGCCTACAATAATGGGGGCAGTCCAGTTACTAACCAGACGTGGTATATTTTTGATCACGATGGGCTCACGGAAAACGGTTCCGTCGAGGATATTGCGGATGGTGCCGTTAGGGCTCTTCCACATCTGCTTCAGGTTGAATTCCTTCACCCTTGCTTCGTCCGGAGTAATGGTGGCGCATTTGATGCCCACGCCGAATTCCCTGATGGCGTTCGCTGCATCGATGGTCACCTGGTCATTGGTCTGGTCCCTGTATTCCACGCCGAGATCATAATACCTGATGTCAACATCGATATACGGCAGGATCAGTTTCTCCTTGATGAATTTCCAGATGATCCGGGTCATTTCATCACCATCCAATTCTACAACCGGATTAGCTACTTTGATTTTTTGTGCCATGTCTTGTGATTTTAAGCTCAGTTAAGTTTGCGAATCTACATCAAATGAGCAAATTGAGCAAAGCCCATCCTATATTCAAAAAATTAATCTGTTCCGGAAGGTACATCTGGTTGAATTACACGTTTTTTTTGCAGGGGAGTAGTACATAACGGCGATAAAGTGGTTATATTAAGACAGGTATACCTCATAATCCTGCATCATGGAGCATACAACAGAAGAAAAAACGGCCATTCTGGTGGCATACGCAGAACGATTGCAGCAATACACAGGCCGCAGCCTTCAACTGAACGCAGGAGACCTGGCCGCACTGGCCGAGATCATGGTGCTGCGTTCCTACAGGCGCAGGTCTGATATGATCAGGAAAGGCGAACAGGAACAATACCTGCATTTCATTGTGAAAGGGCTGGTCAGGCAATTTTACTCAGACGGTAATAAAGATGTGACCATCCATTTTGCAAGGGAGGGCCACCTTATCAGCTCTTTCGTTTCATTTTTTTCGGGCACCCCATCCGGATGCCAGCTGGAAACACTGGAGCCTACCATTACCCTGGCTTTGCCAAGGAGTAAGCTGGAACAGCTTTTTCCATATTCAAGCCGCATCAACCGGATGGCGCGTCTTATCCTTTCAGAACTTATCCTGCAACTGGAGCACCGGGAACTGAACCACCTCCGCTATTCCATCAGGGAACGCTTCCTTATGTTCATCGACAACAATCCGGAACTGTTCCATCGGGTACCGCACAAGTACCAGGCATCTTATCTGGACATTAAACCTGAAACTTACAGTCGCCTTAAGGCGCAACTGGCACGCAGAGTCAGTGCCATACACGGACAATAAAGAAGTTTCTATGCCCAGAACTTTAGATGTAAGGAATTACATTGACCCTTTGTATACTTACGTGCATCAGTATACGCAATTGAAAAAGGATGAATTGATGCAACTCCTTCCCTTCCTCGAGATCCGCCACTTCGAAAAGAAGGAGCTGATCCTCCATGCGGGGGAGATCGATAATTATTTCAATATCGTAATGAAGGGGATGGTGAGAAAGTACATCTCGTTGGGCGGCACCCGTGAAGTAACGCTGCAACTGGCCACAGAAGGGCATTTCATCCATTCAGAGATGAGCTTCAATACACGCACTCCGTCAGAACTCAGCCTGCAGGCCGTTGAGCCCAGCATCCTGGTGCGCATTGAACATGCAAGGCTGGAAGAGATGATGCAGACCTTCAGCTGGGGAGAAGCGGCGGGCCGGATGCTGGTAGCGCGCATGACGGCCGGCAAAGAACAGCGCATGTACAATATGCGTATGAAATCGGCCAAAGAGCGTTTCCTGGAATATGTGGAGAAACACCCTCAGATGATGCGCCGTGTGCCGCAGCATGTACTGGCGTCCTATCTGAATATCAATCCGCAGACCTTCAGCAGGCTGAAGCGTTTACTGAGGGATAAATTGGATTAAGCCCCAACATTCACCACCAGCACGGGAATGCTGATATCGTGTCTTACTGAGTTGATGGTTTCGCCATAAAGCCAGTCTTTCAGCCCCTTGTGCCTGTGCGCGCCGATCACCAGCAGGTCTGCCTGCTGCTCGGTTACCAGTCTCACTATCTCCTTGCTCCGGTTACGGAACCCGAGATGACCTTTGGCATTATATCCTTTTTCCTGCAACTGCTGCACGTAGAACTGCAGCCGCTGTTCATCGTTGCGGGTCTCGAAGTCGTCGCTCTCCAGGCCCAGCATCCGGGCGGAGGCGCTTTCCACTACGTGAATGAGTATGTATTCGGTATCTGCTTTGCCCTGCCCGATGGCATGGGCGATCAGCTGGCTGTCGTGCTCTCCAAACTCAAGCGCCACGGCAATTTTTTGGTAACGCGGAGCATCCATCAGTTGCAGCCCGGTGAGCTCGGGATGCATTTCTATGGAGGAGGCCGCCTGTCGTTTTGCAAATAATGGGAAGAATATGATATAGGCCAGCAGACCCAGGAAGAATACACCACCTGCAATGATCACTGTTTTCCAGAACAGGCTGCCGGACTCTTCAAAGAAGCCGGTGGTCTGGCTGAGCACCATCTTGATATTGAGGTACACCAGTACGGAAGCAATGAGCCACGCTGCAATCTTCACAGCAGGTTTGATGGCGAACTGTCCCATGGTCTTTTTATCGCTCACAAAATGGATCAGGGGTATCACGGCAAATCCGAGCTGCATACTCAGTACCACCTGGCTGAAGATAAGGAGGCTGTCCACTTCGTCATCTCCGAAAAGGCCGATCACCACAATGGCAGGGATAATGGCCAGCAACCTCGTGAGCAGGCGGCGCATCCAGGGATTGATGCGAAGGCGGAGATAGCCTTCCATCACGATCTGCCCTGCCAGAGTGCCGGTTATGGTAGAGCTTTGTCCGGCCGCGATCAATGCCACGGCAAACAGCATGGGGGCCAGTTTGGAGCCCAGCATACCTTCCAGCAGCCGATGCGCTTCTCCGATCTCGGCCACGCCCAGCCCGTTCTTGAAGAACACAGCAGCTGCCAGTACCAGGATGGCGGCATTCACCAGGAAGGCAATATTCAGTGCCACCGTCAAATCCACAAAGCTCCATTTGAGAGCCTGTTTGATGCCGGTAACGGATTTGGTGATCTTACGGGTTTGCACCAGTGCCGAATGGAGGTAAAGGTTATGCGGCATTACGGTAGCTCCGATGATACCGATGGCGATATAGAGCGCTTCATTATCAGGGAAGCCGGGAATAAAACCTTTGATCAGTTCTGAAGGAACGGGTTTTGCCATCACTATCTGCACCAGGAATGATACTGCCACTACAGCTACCAGGCCAATGATGAACGCTTCCATCTTGCGCATGCCCAGCCGCTGCAGCATCAGCAATAACAAGGTATCGAAAACGGTAATGCCCACTCCCCAGATCAGGGGCAGGCCGGTGAGTAAGTGTATGCCGATGGCCATACCCAGCACTTCCGCCAGGTCAGTGGCCGCAATGGCGATCTCCGCTAAAATATAAAGAACGAAGTTGACACCCTTGGGGTAGGTCTCCCGGTTAGCCTGCGCCAGATCCCGGCCCCTTACGATGCCCAGTCGTGCTGAGAGGCTCTGCAGCAGTAGGGCCATGATATTGCTCATAAGCAGCACCCACAGCAATGCATAACCGAATTTTGAACCACCCGCCAGATCGGTGGCCCAGTTGCCGGGGTCCATATATCCAACACTTACAAGGTAGGCGGGGCCAAAGAAGGACAATATCCTTTTCCACCGGTTATTATGTTTAGACACATCCACGGAAGCATGCACTTCACTGAGCGACCTGTCTGATTGAAGCTTATTCATCATATTTCACAAATACGTTTTTTGCCACGTGTTCACTCACCGTGACAATAGACTGGTTTCTGACTTTCAATTCAAGGGAATTGTCGAATGCGAATATTTTCTTCACCTCTATTTTGGTTCCGAGGCCTATCTGTTTGTGTTTGAGGATCTCCAGCATTTCCGGGCTCTGATCGCCGATACCACTCACTTCTCCCGTTTTGTTCACAGGAAGATGGAGCAGGTCTACCTGCCTGATGAGTGTGAAACGGCCCTGTGCATCCGGGATGGGATCCCCGTGCGGATCCGTTTTGGGGAAGTCGAGGAATTCATCCAGCCTGTCAATCAACTTGCGGCTGCTGATATGTTCCAGTTCTTCAGCGATCTCATGTACTTCATCCCAGCCGAAATTCAGTTTCTCCACCAGGAAGTATTCCCAGAGGCGGTGCTTGCGGATGATCTGCAGTGCCACCTTCCGGCCTTCCTGGCTAAGCTTGAAGCCTTTATAACGTTCATAGATGAGAAGCTTCTGCGCTTTGAGCTTCTTAAGCATATCGGTAACCGAAGCAGGCCGGGTCTGGAGCTCGTTGGCGAGGTCATTGGTAGTAACCACACCATCGCTTTTCTGGAGATGGAAGATGGCTTTCAGATAATTTTCCTTACTGCTTGAAAATTGCTGCATAGTTCAATTTATTTCGCTGTCACCAGTCGCGGGCGGGCCCCCCGCGGGCCGGCCAGTGGGCCCCGCGGGCGCGCCGCGTGGGGGCGGCGGGGGCCGGCTAGAAATCACAACCCGGGCCGC
>NZ_JBQCGW010000113.1:0-17258 GCF_051955275.1 Pseudobacter sp.
AGGCAAAGTCGGATCACATGGCGAAGATCCTGGAACCTCAGTACAGAATCTACATAACCGGTGAGAAATGAAAACAGTCCTGATTTTGACGCTCGGCATTTGGCTGTTGGTCTGGATCATCTCCATGATCGCAGCATTGAAAAGTGCTCAGTACCGTCATGCGGTGAATGAATTGGGAGAGTTAATCGAACTCGACGAACACGAAGACGCACTGGCATGGTAGAGCAATGGGCTTTAATACTGGTAATATGTTTCGCGATCATCCTGAAGATAAAGGACCGTGGAGACCGGGGGATGGATTCGCTCAACTGATTTCATATGGCAAGCATCAAGTCCGGTGTATTCCTGCACTGGACAGTATTTGAGAATCAAAAATCAATATATGCAGGATTTAAAAAATTTCGGGCTGACAGTAAAGGATTTTGATCTTCTCATCGATGGCCTCGAAACTCTTCCTGAAAAAGGAGTAGCTGGTGAAATGATGGGCATGATGCTCGAAGGCCTCATATCCAAAGATGACCCAGTTGCTCAGGAAAAGGTTAAGCGAGACAGAGAGAGGCAACTGAAGGATAAAGAGCATGCGAGGAATATGATGCGGGAAGACATCAGAATCCTTCAAGGCAAACTGTACCAGTTGAAGCGTTTCATGCAGGAAAACAACCTACTGGAAGAGGTTAATAAAATTTTATCCGGAAACGCGTAATGTTTTTCATGAGGATTAAAGTAGGGTAAGCTCTGAGAGGTAGCAACTCGCAAGTTTAATGATGGATAAAGGCTTTGGTTAGTAGAACTCATTTCACTAGGCACAGGGCAACTACAGCCGGTATCTATCCGGGGTACCGGCACTTTTTGAGACACAACTTCTTCCGCGCACTTGCGGGAGGTTTTTCATAGATCAGGTATAGGTTTAGGGTATGCCGGGGGCGGGGTAAATGGCCCCCGGTTTTTCTCACAGTCATTTATTCATTCACAATAACAACTACGATCATGAAAGATCCAGGAGCAACACAAGGACAGCCAGGCGGCGAAGAGCTGAATGGCGCACAACCAGCAGAAACTGCAGCGCAGGAACAAACTACAGATGCAGGCGCTACCGAAGATACCGGCGGACAACCAGAACCAGGAGAGTAACGATTTCAGGCCCCGGGTGAGAGAGCGCCGGGGCAACTTTTAAGACAATACAATTTTCATATATGACTACAGTGTCGGTAAATAAAGAAGTTACAATTAAAACGGTTGAATCAGTGGATCTGCCCGCGCCCTCATATTGGAGGGACACCACAAGTTCATTCTTTCACATCAAAGAGGATGGGACGGTCATAAGTGTTATGAAGCGATTGATAGCGGTTGGCGACATCGATAGCTCTTTGCTGAAATCAAACTTAGCTCATGTGTTTGAGATCACTCGGGATGAATTTCTCTCCGAGTTGAAAAAAACACAGCGGTACATTTTATCAGAAACCGCTAATGTATAAATCAGATGGCTCTCCTTTCTCATTCCATCAATATCAACGGGCAGTATTTATCAATATATGTCGCGTATTCAATCCAGAATGACACAGTTGAATCGATCCGTAGTGTGTTCATTCAAGAGGTTGGCCGGGAGATAGATATTACTGAGGTTGCTATGAAGTGTTTTGAAACGGATTTAAACAGGATCATCGATAAAACGGATTGGAGAGAGATATACAGGTCAAAAAAAGAAAACTGTTCTATATAATGTCAGAAGTACAAAAGTTAGAAAAAAGACCACTGCCCAAGCTTGAAGAGCTCTACAACGACGTAGAGATGGTTTCAAAGCTAAATGAACTTAACCGGTTGTTGAACTGCCCTCCGAAACAAGACTGGTTAAGGGAGCATCCAATGGCGCAAGGGGTGAAATACATTCCGATTGGAATTATTGAATATCTGCTCACTTCAATTTTCGTGAAATGGAGGGTCGAAGTAAAGGCCACTCAGGTGATAGCTAACGCGGTAGTGGTAACCGTTCGCCTGGAAACACTTAGCCCCATTACATTAGAATGGGATTGGCAAGAAGGTATAGGGGCTGCCCCTATTCAAACAAAGAAAGGGGCTCCGGCGGCTGATTTCAATATGGTGCTTAATGATGCCGTCATGAAGGCTGCGCCTGCTGCCGAAAGCTATGCAATAAAAGATGCAGCAGAGAAACTGGGTAAACTATTCGGAAAGGATCTGAACCGAAAGGATGTAATTGAGTACAGTAACCTGGATAACAAGTTTCCAACTACACCTGTCAATGAAATCCCGGAAGAAATCAAGGAGGCCATATCCCAGGCAGATAAATCCGCTCTTGCCGCTATCTATACGAATAATCCTGACCTGCATGCAAATAAAGAGTTCATGCAATTGCTAACCGCAAGAAAAACCGAACTGAATGCTAATACTGTCCAACCGTCAGCAACAAATTGATGCGATTGTTTCGGCCCTGATGTCGCATGATATGCATTTATCATATTCATCTCTTTCTGCATTCAAGAGGTCTCCTGTTGAATTCATTGACTATAAGCTGGGGGTAAGGGATACTACTGACTCTATGGAATATGGAAGTATGTTGCACTGTCTGGTGTTGGAGCCAGATGATTTCAGGAATAGGTATCATACAATTGATGACCGTGAAGTTATTACGGAGATAGGTGGCGAAAAACCACGTGCGACGAAGAAGTACAAGCAGTGGTATTCTGACCAAGTAGCGGCCGTAGGGAATAAAAAGATAGTTGATACCAACGATTACATAACGGCGGAAATCACCGCTCGGAACATTCGTACAAACAGGGCGTCTCAGAAAGTTCTTGACCTCGCCTGGCTTAGGGAAAAACCTATAGAGTGGGAGTTCAAAAACTTCAAATTCAAAGGCTTCATTGATGGGGATGGTCACACTGCTATTTTCGATCTGAAGACCTGTGCAGACGCTACTCCAAATAAGTTCCAACGTGATATCATTTCACGCGGCTATTACCTACAAGCTGCAATGTACCTCTATGCAGAAGGTAAGATGAAGGATTACTACATCATTGCTGCTGACAAAAAGAATGGTGTTTCAGTTCACAAATTGGAGCCAAAGCTGATTGAGCTCGGAATGATAGAGTATGATAATATACTCAACCGCTTCAATCATTGCATCCTTACTGACGGGTTTGATCAATCATATGATTTCTGGTCAGATAGGGTAGATGGAATTTATAACGCTGAAAGACCTGGATACCTGTATTAATGAGAACTATTGAACTATATGGAACCATAAGCGATGAAGGTGTACTGACGATCACCAACCGGCCACGGCTGCAGGAGTGGTGTCGCCAGAACAAGGGTAAGAATGTGGTGGTAAAGCTGGAAAGGAAGTACAACAAAAGGAGCAGTCCGCAAAACCGATACTATCACGGGGTAGTGGTGCAAGAAATTCGGCTCGGTTTCCTGGATGTAGGCTACGAGATGAGTGCAGATGAGGTTCATTTTTTTCTGAAACAAAAGTTTAACTCCATTCAAGTGCCCGGGGTAGGAGGAGAAGTAATTGAAGTGCCGGGAAGCACTACTGAAATGACCACAGTACAATTCATGGAGTATGTAGAAAGGATTGCTCGCTGGGCCGCTGAATACCTCAACGTGACAATACCGGCTCCCAATGCTGACCTCAAAATGAATTTTTGATGCTGAACCGCGACTGTAATCATCCGTGCTGCCCGGCAGATGGCCCGTGTAAAAAGCCCCGGAAGAAACCAGTTCGTACCAAGATCAAAACCTACTCAAAGAAAAGGGAGAAGCAGAACAGGCAGTATGCGAAGATGAAAAGAGAGCGATTCCAGGAAGGTGATGCATGTGCGATAGTAGAGAAGGTGCAGGAGTTCCCCGAGATCCGCGAGCTGTTCAAAGGTTGCCAATACTTCGCCACAGACAACCATCACCAGGCCGGGAAGATCGGAGCGGAGCTGCTGGCAGAGGACGGCGTGAAGCTCTGCCGGAATTGCCACGACATAGTTGAGGTGAACCCGAAGCTGGCGAAGCAAATAGGAGTATCAAAATCACGATTAATCAACTGTTCAAAATGAAATATACACCAGAAAGAATTGAGAGCCTTCTGCCAACTGAAGTGTTTGTTTTCGGAACAAACCAGTATGGTAAACATGCCGGAGGAGCGGCGGCAATTGCTCAGGAAAAATTCGGCGCCATTGATGCAGTGCCCATCGGCTTGGCCGGTAAGACATACGGCATCATCACCACCTCGTACAGCGGTCAGGTAATGACCCTGGATTTTATCCGCGACCAGGTGAAAGTCCTTTACCAGTTCGCGACTTATCGCGAAGAACTCACCTTCTACGTTACCAAGATCGGGACCGGAATTGCCGGGTACATGATCGAAGATATTGCAAATGTCTTCCTTTCCCTCGAAAGCTCCCGTCCTTCAAACATCATTCTCCCAATTGAATTCACTCAACAATGACAAAGAAAATGACAACAGAGCCGGTTGCTGAAGTACCGGCAGTTAAGGTCACCAAGGGCTACAAAGTGACCAAGCAAGACATGACCTGCTTGAATTATCAGTATGAGATCGGCAAGCGCTTCAAGATCGATGGCCCGATCGAAATCTGCGAGACCGGATTTCACTTCTGTGAGAAGGTGGCCGATTGCTTCAATTATTACGATTTCTCTCCTGAAAATCGGGTATTTGAAATCTTGGCCTTTGGTGAGTTGGATTCTAGCGATGATAAGCATTGCTGTGGAGAGATCGAGTTTGTAAGGGAACTGACCTGGGAGGAAATGCTGGCAATTGCAAATGAAGGAAAGGGAAATACAGGTTTGAGTAACACCGGCCACAGTAACACCGGCCACTGGAACACCGGCGACAGTAACACCGGCGACAGGAACACCGGCGACAGTAACACCGGCGACAGGAACACCGGCGACAGGAACACCGGCGACAGTAACACCGGCCACAGTAACACCGGCCACTGGAACACCGGCGACAGGAACACCGGCGACAGGAACACCGGCCACTGGAACACCGGCGACAGGAACACCGGCCACAGTAACACCGGCGACAGTAACACCGGAGCTTTCTGTACTGAAACTCCTCCCTTTCTTCTTTTCGACCAACCCACCGCCTGGACGCTTCAGGACTTTGAAAAAAGCGATGCATTCAAGCTCATGATGCGCGACGTGGACACCAAGTTGTGGGTGCCAGATCACGCCATGACTGATGAAGAGAAAGCCGCGAATAAAGGCTGGGAACGCGCGGGAGGATTTTACAGGGACATCCCTTTCAAAGATGCTTTCACGAACGCATGGCACAATTGGAGCGAGCGCTACCGGAGCGCGTTCACTTCTTTACCCAATTTCAATGCGGAGAAGTTTGAGCAGATCACTGGTGTGAAGGTTGACCAACCGAAGTAATCCATTTCATAACCAAAATAGAAAAACACCGTGGGAAAGAAAACATTACCAGCCTTGCACCTCGCAGCCGCTTCTGACAACTTACGGCCAGCGCTTTGCCATATTGAGATTCTGGACGGCATTGCCACCGCAACCAACGGCAGCATTCTCGCGCGGCTTAATCTCTCCGAATACTCCACGCTTCCGGATGAAGCCATTCGTGCCCTCAACGGAAAACTGATCCACAGAGATGTATGGCAGGAAATCCAAGACGTGGATTTGATCGAAGTTAATGGTGATGTGATCCATGTTGAGAACGGAGGAGTGAAGGCTGATTACAATATTGCCTGTGAGTTTCAGTTTCCGAACTACCACTCTATTATTGAAGCAGTGGCAAAATCAACCTTTGAGAAGAAGACATTTGTCTGCTTCAATCCGAAGCATATCTCCATCGCAAACAAACTGTTCCCGGGCGAGAATCTGATCTGTAGGTTCTATGAGAACAATGATATGGTGGTCTTCTTCCCGTCAGGTGATGCGAAAGGATTTCTCGGAATCATGCCGATCAAGATCACTGACGAAGAAGCAACACTGGATTTCACTCTTTCTTAATCCGTACCCGTCTTTTAAAATTCTCTCCATGCCTGTAAGTGAAGTATTCAACGAAGATTGTATGGTCGGCATGAGCCGGTTCCCGGATAAGTTCTTTGATCTGGCTATTGTGGATCCTCCGTATGGCATAGGAGTAAACGGAATGCAGCTAGGCTCACATCCTAACCGTTCTCGCACTGATGGCTTTGGTTCTGGTCCTGCAATAAGTACTGCTGCCAGATTAAAGAAAGAAAGATATCATGGCAGGGGGGGCTTAAAAGATAGAGCCTTCAACAGTATGAACATGGAGTGGGATGTTCCTCCAACAGAAGAGTATTTTCAGGAACTATTTCGCGTCTCAAAGAATCAAATTATTTGGGGTGGAAATTACTTCTATCTACCAACAACACGTTGTGTAATCTGCTGGGACAAAATGCAACCGTGGGAAAACTTTTCTCAGTGGGAAATGGTGTGGACTTCCTTTGATAAACCTGCTTCCATTTTTCGATATAGTAATACCGGTGGTGCGAATGCAGAAAAGAAAATCCATCCAACACAAAAGCCAGTACAACTCTATCGTTGGTTGCTAAATAAATATGCAGATTCCGGCAATAAGATTCTTGACACCCATATGGGAAGCCAATCTTCCAGAATTGCATCTTATGATATGGGTTTCGATTATGTGGGCTTTGAAATCGATCAGGATTTTTTCGCCGCAGGTAGTAAACGATTCGATGGGTTTGCCAAACAACAAAAGCTGTTCGTATGAAATCACCTCTTTCCGTTGATCATAACGACATCCTCAAAGAAGAGCAGAAGACACTGAAGTGGATGAAGGAGAACTACCCCGCCAGGGTAAGGGCAGGAGGCATGCCGGCGGACGTGGCCACCCGGAAGATCGCACTGAAGGAGGCGCTGATTAAACACTTGCTGAAAACGGCACCTGTCCGTCAACTGAAATTAGGAGAATAAAAACCGTGTAGAATGAATTATATGATTGCCCCTGAATTGCTGGATAGAGAAGTGGAGTCCAAGAAACGCCGGGACCGCATTCGGTGTATCGTGTGCAATCACTTTAATGTGACTATGGAAAAGGTGCGTTCTCCGCTCCGCGTAGGAGAGTTGTTGCGTCCCAGGCAGATCATGTGTTATCTGCTCTATGCTTACGGAAAAATGACGCTGAAGAAGATCGCAGAGTATATCAGCAGGGATCACACCACGGTAATCAACTGCATCAGGAGGACGAAGGAATACATGGAAACAGAGCCGAAGTACAAAGAGATGGTAGAATTTATGATCGTAAAAATATTCATCAAAAACTAAACACTCATATGACACGATCACCTCCCTGAGCGCTGCTCACCAACTCATCCAGGGCTAATAATTATAACATAGTGAATTTTCGGGCGCCGGTCCGGACAACTGGGCCGGCTCTTTATAACCCAACCTATAGAACCATGGCAAGACCTGCAAAAAAAGGAGTAGACTATTTCCCACACCAGTGTGTGTCGGGGCAGACCTTGTTCATCATTGAAGAAACATTTGGTAATAACGGATATGCTGCATGGTTCAAATTATTGGAAGTACTGGGAACAAAAGACGGGCATTTTATTGATTGCAATATCCCCGCTGACCTGCACTTTCTGGCGTCAAAATGCAAGGTACCTGTAGTTTCTGTCACAGAAATGCTCGATCTCTTCGCCACTCTGGACGCTATCGACCGGGATTTATGGGCTCAGAAAATCATCTGGGTGCAAAACTTTGTCGATGGAATTGAGGGAGTTTATGAGAAACGGCGACAGAAACCCCCATGTAAGCCGAGTTTCTGTACCGAAAACCCCCATCCTGCGGGAATTATCGGAACAGAAAGTACACAAAGTAGAGTAAAGGAAAGTAAAGAAGAGGAAAGTAATACAGCTCCTAACGGAGCTCCGCCAAAGCCTGCCGGAAAATTGAAAGTGAATGAACCGGACCAGCGACCGCTGCAGCAGGAATACCAAACGTTGGTCACAAAGGTCTCGGAAATGACTGACGACAAAGAGCGCAAAAAACTACTGGCTGATTTCATCGTGAATAACAAACCGTTCTTCCACGAGCCTTACGTGGATCTCTGGAATCTCTCATCAATCGCCACTGGACTTGCCAAAGTAAAAATTCTTTCCAGGGGGCGGCAGAACAAGTTCAACACGCGAATCAGGGAGCCCGATTTTGATTTCATCGGCATTCTGAGTGAGATCCGCAAAAGCGCATTCCTGCAAGGGAAATCGGATAGCAAACGGCAATGGAAAGTAGACTGGGACTGGGTTTTCGAGAACGACACCAACTACGCACAAATACTCGAAGGAAAATTTAACTGATGCGAACGAAAAAGCAAAACGAACGGAAGGAGCTGGACCTCGCCAGCCTGGTGTACGGCAAAGTCCCGCCTCAGGCCCGGGACCTGGAAGAAGTTGTGCTCGGTGCCATTATGCTGGAAAAGGGGGCGTTCGACACTGTGTCGGAGATTCTGAAGCCGCACTGCTTCTACACTGAGGCTAACCAGATGATCTATGCTGCCATGCTGAGCCTGCAGCAGAAAAGCCAGCCGATCGACATACTCACGGTGGTGGAAGAACTGAAACTGCGAGGAGAACTGGAAATGGTCGGCGGACCATTCTACATCACCAGGCTGACTAACTCGGTTGTCTCAGCGGCGAACATCGAAGCACACAGCCGGATCATTCTGCAGAAATACATCAAGCGGGAAACTATCCGGATCGGCGGGGAGATGGTAAACGACGGATTTGAGGATACGCTCGATGCCTTCGACCTGCTGGATGAGGCCGAGAACAAGCTCTTTGAGATCACGAACAACCGCCTTCGCAAAGAATTTTCTTCCATCGATACTGTGCTGGTGAAAACAGTGCAGCGAATGGAACATTTACGGAGCAATACCGAGGATTTGAGCGGGGTTCCATCTGGTTACCTGTCGCTCGACCGTATCACCAACGGGTGGCAACCTTCTGACCTGATCATCCTTGCCGCCCGTCCAGCCGTTGGTAAAACCGCTTTTGCGCTCAATCTAGCCCGTAACGCAGCGATGGCATACAAGAAGACGCCTGTCGCATTTTTCAGCCTGGAAATGAGCGATACGCAGCTCGTACAGCGCATCCTGTCGGCAGAGTCTGAAATCTGGTTGGAAAAGATATCGAGGGGTAGGATGGAAGATAACGAGCATGCCAAGTTATATGCGAAAGGAGTAACTCGGCTGGCGCAGGCGCCGATCTTCATCGATGACACCCCGGCCCTGAATGTATTCGAGCTGAGGGCAAAGGCCCGCAGGCTGAAGAACAAACACAGCATCGGGATGATCATTATTGACTACCTGCAACTGATGAGCGGATCTGGACAAAAAGGGCAAAACCGTGAGCAGGAGATAAGCACTATCTCCCGCAACTTGAAAACTCTGGCGAAAGAACTGATGATCCCAATCATCGCTTTATCTCAACTGAGCCGGGCAGTAGAGAATCGACAGGAGAAACAACCGCAGCTTTCCGACCTCCGGGAATCTGGCGCTATCGAGCAGGATGCAGACATGGTGATGTTCCTCTACCGGCCGGAGTACTACGATATCAAAAGCGACGCCCAGGGCGAAAGTACTAAAGGTCTCACAGAGGTGAAAATAGCCAAGAACCGTCACGGAGCATTGGACACAGTTCAATTCAAGGCACTCCTACACATCCAGAAGTTCGTTGAATGGGATGGCCCTTTACCTGCTTCGGATCAAAGTACACAGCAGGGCGGTGGCTGGCGGCCAGTACAATCAGGATCAGGAAATGAAGAATACAATTTTTAGGCTATGACCGAGATACTGAACATAGAGTACCACACAGTACGGCTGATGGTGAAAGCGCTGAACTCAAGTAAAACAAAGGTTGCGGCCGCTGAGAAGCTGGGGATATCAGATCGAACTCTTTATAACCTGATGGAGAATTACAATATTCATCGAGAAGGCGGTGTGAATAAATCACCCAAACGGGAATTTGTTACTGTAAAACTACTGATTACACCATGACACCGAAAAGAATACAGCGCAAGCGTACAGCCGGGTGGAAAATGCCCGAGAACACGATTTACGTCGGAAGGCCTACCAAGTGGGGCAATCCTTACAAGATCAACGAAAAGGTGGATAGGGCTAACGCCGTTGCACTCTTCAAGGAATACATCGAACAGTATGTACCCAAAGAAGAACTTGAAGAATTGAAAGGCAAGAACCTGGCCTGCTGGTGTAAAGAGGGAAGCCCCTGCCATGCAGATGTATTACTCGAACTCGCAAATAAAACCTCATTACTCAACACAGAAAATAAGTAACACAACATGCAAGCAACAGAAGCATTCCCTCTTTCATGGCCTGTTGGATATCCAAGAACAAAGCACCCAAAAGGGTCGCTTTTCAATACATCCTTTGCCGCTGCACGAGATTCCGTTTTGCATGAGGTAAGGTTGTTGGGCGGAAAGAATGTGATCATCTCTTCTAATGTTCCACTGAAACGTGACGGATACCCTTATGCAACTTTCGGAAGACTGGATGATCACGGGGTTGCGTTGTATTTCACCTACGAAGGTGAGCAAGTTGTTTTCGCATGTGATAAGTGGAGTAGGGCAGAAGACAACCTACAAGCAATCAGGAAGGCGGTAGAGGCTATTCGTGGGCTTGACCGTTGGGGTGTATCAGAGATGTTGAAACGAGCTTTCACAGGCTTCAAAGCATTGCCTCAGGAAAAGAAATCATCTTCAGAATGGTGGGAAGTGTTGGATGTGGATCGATTCGCGTCAGCAGACCAGGTAAAAGCGGCTTACAGGAGTCTGGCGAAATCCAATCACCCAGACAGTGGAGGTAGCGCCGCGGCATTCAGAGCCATTCATGAAGCTTATGAAAAAGGGATGGCTCAGTTTGGGTAGGCCTCCCTCTATTACGCAATCATCAATAAGCAAAACGATATGAGTAAAACAACGGCCGCAACAGTAAAGGTAATGCTGAGCCATAACTACTGCCACTTTGAAGTGAGCAAACAGATTGAAGGGGATGATATTTCGCAGCAGGACATAGACGCTGCTCGTAAAGACTGTCAGCGACTGGCTGACCGCGCAGTGGAGCAATACAAAAGGGCAAAGGATTATGAAGCGAAGCGTACCTACAATAACAACGAGCGGTTAAACATGGAGCGTGAGGTTGCATTGATCAGGCAGAAACCCGAAGAACAGTGGACGGTATTCGATAAGGCAAAAGTAAAGGCTTTGGAGGATTACCGTTATGAGAGCCTGTACAATTACGAGGATGACCCTCATGATCCGCCGTTCTAAATTCTTTCATCCCCGAACGCTATAGCACAGGTAGCGATGTGCCGGGGCCTACTAAGTAACCTCGATCATATTCCCGGTATCAGGATAATGATCGAAAAAACAAATAACTCATCATGAGCGCACTTACGCCAAAAACATTCACCAGCCAGGTAAAGACCATAAACACCTTTGGTCAGGGATTGAGCAATGATATTATAAAGAACGAGCCAATGTTCTTCAATTCTGGATTTGACTTCGCGATGGAGAAGGGCGGAGATATTACCCGCGCGTTCCTGAATGCATTGCCGTTGGATTGGAAGCGAAGCGGGATGGTGTTCGATTCCCGTGTGCATATGCTCATGCCCGGGTGGTATCCAGCTATTCCGGGTTGGCACCATGATGATGTACCGCGTGTAGGCGATGGGCAGCCAGACTACGAGAAACCTGCATACCGAAGTGAACATATCCTCGGACTGGTGAACGCAGCTGTATGCCCAACACATTTTGCGGTTGGTATCTGCACAATGCCAGCAGTACGGGATGGAGAGGTGATCTATAAGTACTGGGACAAAGAGGTTAGTAAATTAATAGCAGATGAAAGAATGTACATCGAGGTTTCTAAGGATCGAACAATGTACTATTTCGATTGCGATACCTTCCATACCGGGACAAAAGCAGTAGCCAATGGTTGGCGCTGGTTTGGTCGCGTAAGCAGGTACACCGACCGGGTAAAATCAATTACAAACGAAATCAGGGTTAACGCACAGGTGTATCTCGAATTTCCTACACAGGGCTGGTAAGTAACCCCTCCTACTAAAGTAAGCAGACAATGAACAAAATAACAGTATTCATTTTGAGTTGCGAAGATACCGACATGGGAAAGGTATACTTCAAGGATTTGAAGGCGGTTACTGATTACATCAATGCTGATGCTGAATACAACCTCCATGAGGGACAGATTTTCTCTTATCAGATTGAAGCTACCGCAATGACACAAGAAGAATTTGATAACCTCCCAGAATACGAACCATGAAACAAGCCATATTAACCTTTGAGAAATGCCGGGTATTGCTGGTTGAACTGCCAAAGGGTGCATACGGAGTAGGACAACAGCATATCTACCACGGGGAAAACCCAATCACTTATCACATGGAAGGAGAAGGCGATAAGAATTATGGTTTCTATTTCCCAGGTTTCGTACATCTGATCGGCAAGCTATCAGAACTCACAGAAGAGCAAGCCCGCGAGATTGTGGACAGTTGGAAACGGTATTTCCCAGAGACGCACTCCGTATACAGGAATTACGAATACCCCATCGAATACGATCATGTTAAAGGAATGGAACAGCGCTGGAGTCTCCCATTTGGGAAATCGGTGGAATCCTTCCTCTCTAAGCTAAGAGCAGACGGATACCACACAGAGAACCCCGCGGGCACATATGAAGAGTGCTGCCCGTCGCTGGATGTGAACAGCCATGCTTACGAGAGATCTCAATTTGACCTTGGGGATTCTCTCACCTTCTCGCCCGACAAAACCTGGGTATTCACAGTAAAACAATAAACCATGCAACAATACAAACTCGGAGACTTAGTTTCTCATCCAACAGATTTAGCGCCATTTAAAGTTGTGGGCATTCGAGAAAATGAACTGGAAATTGAAGGCGACTTTTCTGGAGGCACACATAATGTCTGCCAAATAGGGTGGGTGCCAATCGAAGATATATCCCCATACTATGGGGTTAATGAGCCTCAGAGCGAAGGAGGGTTACAGTGGGTGAAGGCAAGTGCCAATAATCTTCCTGCTCCTCACAAAGTGGTCCCTTGTAAATATACACCAGATAGTCCTGATCCACGAAAGGACACAGAGTTGCACTGGGGATTCGTATGCAATGATGGAACATGGAGTAGAGGCTGGCGACATGATCAAGTTGAATGGCTCGATGAAAGCTCTCCCTCTACAGCAAATACAGAAGAGCGTTACCCCGGAGAAAAAGACAATGACCTGAAAGACCTAATTATCCATGGGATCGAAGAGGGGGCCGCTCAGTGGGAAAATAGAGCGAGGGATGCCGAAGAAAGGATTCGATTGCTGGCGGGGAGGTTATTGGAAATGCGTGACGAGATGGTCAAGGGCGATCTCCAAGGAGCATACCACATTCTATATTCAATTGCCAACCCAATGTTTGACAGTTTAAAGCCATGGTCTGAACTTGAAAAGCTGGCAGCAAATACAGAGGAAGGAGCAGCTTATGCAGAAAAGTTCCATTATTGGATGAGGGGCAACTTCGCTGAAAATATAACTGGTGACATGTTTTATCGCCGTGGAGAACACGATGAAACAGTCTGGTTTACGTTCTCCCAGGTCTACGAATTATTCCTCACTGAGACTAAACAATAATAACTATGAGTACCGAAAAGAAAGTAATAATGTACGACAGTGAAGAGGCTGCAAAACAGGTTACTGTAACCGGATGGGTTAGTTCTGATGGACGGTTTTTTGGCAAAGACGAACATGCCGCCAGGTATGCGGGGTGTACTCACGGTACATGTGAGTGTGGAAATCCGACTGAGAAAGGCTGGCTTAAATGTGAAAGTTGTCGTCATAAGGCATCGGCCGAAAGATACCAAAAGCTGGAGTTTCAAGAGTGGGACGGCATAACGCCCCTCTGCATCTATGGCGACGATCAATACTTCTTTAACGAAGATGAGCTAGAAGACTTCCTGTATGAAAGAGAAATGAATGGCACTGATATCTGCCTTGTTCTGTGTGTACCCGTCAGATATGGAGAGGTCAGATATGAATGTTTTGCAGACGATACGCACGAAGACTGGGAGCCAACACCGGAGCTAACTCAAAAGCTGAATGAATTCAATCAGTACCTGCGCTCCCTTCCGTGTCACTCATGGACGGCTGGTAAAATCAGAACCTCATACGAGTACACATATGTACCTGAATAAATCAAACATCAACCATAAGAGCAATGAATCAGAAACAGAACAAGTGCAATATATGGGCGAATGGATTTGATATGAAAATGCTGAACCGCCGAACAATTGTTCGACAAGATGGCGAAACATGGATTATCTGTTTTAGGAGGCTTCATGATTCCATATTAGAGCCGCAATTCAAAGATCGTTATTCCCATAGTTTTGATCGGCTCGGAAGAACAATTACAGAAGCTACTGTGAGAATAACTGATGAAGCGTTTAGAGGGCTGACTGAAGCATCAACATATTTTCTACAACTTAAAGAAAACGCTCAATGAGCATACAAGAAAGCAATAAGCTGATAGCGGAATTCATGGGCATTGATTCACAAAAACATCCGCAACTGGGGGAAATATATATTTCACCGGTAGACGGGGTGTCACAATGCTTCTATCTAATGTATGACACATCGTGGAGTTGGCTCATGCCTGTGATCGAAAAGATTGAAGAGTATGCTAATGTGACTATTAAAGTTGGCATTTGTACAATATCTCGAAAATTTATGGATGAAAGAGCATTCGCTAAAGAAACGGGAATAGATCAGTCTGATGTACCATTAATTTCTGAATATAATGAGTACGGATTCATTGGGAACGTTTATCATGCTGTTGTGGATTTTATTCGATTCTACAACTCCCAACCATCAAACACTAAATAAAATCATATGCAAGCAAATTTCAAAAACGAGTTGGGGCAAGTCTATACCCTTGGTACAGTGTCACTTAATTGGATTGATAGCAAAGATGTTTTTGACCCATTCCAAGAGGATAGCGATTATAATTCAGATATCATTTTCAAGGCAAGCGGAGCCGAAAAGCTTAACCTTTTGGCAGGAGAAATAGAACACAATCTCAATATATCGTCCCTACCAAGAGAAGATATTAAGATAAAGATTGCCGGGTTTTGCGCCTTTTTAAAAAGGAGCGATTCCGTTGTGCTAACTATCAATTGACCCCATCAAACACTACACCATGAGTGATATAAACAAGTTTGTAGGCGCTCGGCTTTTGGAGATTCGGGAATTACAGGGCTTTACGCAAGAGGACTTGGCCGAAATACTTGGATGTACTCGCCAAAACTATATACGACTGGAAAAAGGGAAGGGTAATATTAGCGTGACCCAGTTGTTTATTCTATGCACTACATTCGAGATGTCCCCAGCTAAATTGTTGCCTCCCATTCCAAAACTGAAAAAGGAATTCAACGAGATTAGAAAAGCAGCCATTAAGACGGCTATCAATAATAACTACAACACAAATTCACAGGAGGAAGATAATGAACAACAGTAAAGACTCTAAACCAATTAAGGTGGTTTTCGATCCTGAAGGATACGTTGAAGCCGCCGGAGACCCGAAGTGCTTCAAAGCAAAGGACATGAAACAATACGACAAGCCCGGTTACGTGATCAAAACAATGACATTCAAAGAATACCAAGATGCCAAATACAAATGGATCTGGGATAAAACGCAAAGCCATGACCAATACTAAATTACTCATAGATGCTCTGCAAAAGATAGTGGATATGAACAGACAAGAGGCGATTGATAAATGGGGAGATGCAGATAAAGCGGAGTTGTTCAGTTGCTACAAAGTTGCCGCCGCCGCTCTCGCCTCCTATGCAGAGCAAGCCCCGCCAGCAAAAGGCCCATGGCATATCAGAGAGGAAGAAAGCCGGTGCCATCCCGAAAGTGGCGATATGTCTGTGGATGTGAAATCAACCATTACAGACGGGAAGGCAGAATTGATCACATATGATGACGGGGATTTGCAACCCATTGTAGACGCCCTGAATGCCTCTGAATGCAAGTTCAGGGCAGATGATGCTGCCCGGCTTGAGTTGTTCAATCTTTCACATGAGGTTGCAGAACTACGCCGCTGGAAGAAAGAAGCCATGGAAGTATACCTTCCCATTCATGAATATGCAGAAGGCCATCCGAGTATTAAACTGGGCGCCTCAATAGTTGCCTTCGTGGTAGACCGGGCAATCCAGTATGATAAAACGCAGAACCAGGTAACCGGCAAGAGCGCGGGGGTGTCTGCTGAATTGATTGCAGCAATTAAAGAACTGATGGAAAAACTTCCATCCGGCAATGGTTCCCAGTATTACTATGCAATTGCTGAATTGGAAACCTGCCGTGAATTGGTTGCAAAATACGAATCCGGAGAAGCAGGTAAGCAACCAGAACAGGTCGAATTACTCTGTATGGTCTGCGGAAAATCCTTCATGGGGGAATTGCCACAGATGTGTTGTAGCGGTCAGGACTGTGGCTGTATGGGAATGCCTGTTGATCCTGTTGTTTGTTCAAAGGAATGTTACAATAATCTTCCACATAACATAAGCAAGCGGCAGAAAGAAAGTAAGCTACCAGAACAGCAGCCAGCGGAACCGTGGATCAGCATCGACAAGCATAAGCCAGCGTTTGGGCAGCTTTGTGATATCTGGATAAAGGCACACAAGAATGAGCCAGCACACCGGCGAACCGATTATCAGTTTGTTTCGGAGGTAGGAGTTAATGAAGAACCCGCCTTTCAGCCTCCCCAAATGAAGGAAGCGGGCCTGTATGAGATGGCGTTCTACTTAAGTGAAAATCTCGTAACTCACTGGATGCCTCGGCCATCCGCGCCCGGCTCCGTCCAGAGTGACGTATCAGGGGAGCAGAAAGGAGGTAGCCAGTGAGCCAGCTTGCTCTTTTTGCGGAACCAGCGAAGCCGCCTGAAAGCCGTTACTGGATCGAGAAGCTTGCGCCGATGCTGAAGGAGAAGGGTTTCGACGGATCCGCAAAGAAGGCGTGGAAGATTCTTCGGAAGACAGAATTCCCCGGATTATTCATGGCCATGTATCTCGCACAAAAGGAATGGATCATAAAAGAAATCAATCAATGAGCGACCTCCTGCTCTGCATAAAATGTAAAAAAGGCTTGACCACCCGAAGGGAGGACGGACAACCGGTGTGCGGCCTGTGTAAAACAAAAC
>NZ_JBQCGW010000114.1:0-13098 GCF_051955275.1 Pseudobacter sp.
AAATACCTGAAGATGAAACTGGACGAACTGTACTAAAACCCCTATATTGCACACTCAATCATTGTACAATGGCTGATATCAAAGCAAAAAGCACAACTACCCCTACCAGTAATCTTTTCGGTAAAGAGAATTATATGTGGATCCTCGCAGGCCTCGCTGTGATGGTGCTGGGCATCATCCTGATGTCAGGTGGCAAAAGCGAAGATCCGAATGTATTCAGGGATTCTGATGTGTACAGCACAACACGCATCACTATCGCTCCGATTCTTATCCTGTTAGGCCTGGGTATTGAAGTGTTCGCCATCTTCCGCAAGCCGAAAGCTTAATGTAAAATCCGTACAATGACTTTATTCCAGGCAATCATCATTGCCATTGTAGAAGGCATTACCGAATATTTACCTGTTTCATCCACCGGGCATATGATCATCGCCAGCAGCCTGATGGATATTCATAAAGAAGAGTTCACCAAACTGTTTGAAGTGGCAGTACAGCTGGGCGCTATCCTGGCCGTAGTGGTACTTTACTACAAGAAGTTCTTCGATTTCAAACGCTGGCAGTTCTATCTCAAGCTGATCATTGCCGTGATCCCCGCCATCGTGCTGGGGTATCTCTTCTCCGATAAGATCGATGAAATGCTGGAAAGCCCCACTACCGTTGGTGTTACCTTGCTCGTGGGTGGTATCTTCCTGCTGTTCATCGATCAACTGTTCACAAAGAACACCATTGACCAGGAAGAAGCCATTTCCAACAAAAAGGCCTTCACCATCGGTATCTGGCAATGCCTGGCCATGATGCCGGGTGTAAGCCGCAGTGCAGCTTCCATCATTGGTGGTATGCAGCAGAAACTGACCAGGAGACTGGCTGCAGAATTCTCTTTTTTCCTGGCTGTGCCTACCATGTGCGCCGCTACCGGGCACTCCCTGTTCCTGAAAGACTGGAAAGTGAATGGCGTGGAAACCAAAGGATATGAAATGATCCTGAACGATTCCCACAACCTTACCGCTTTCATCACCGGAAATATCGTTGCATTTGTAGTGGCGATGATCGCCATCAAATTTTTCATCGGCTTCCTGCAACGCTACGGCTTCCGCCTGTTTGGATGGTACCGCATTATTGCCGGTATCATATTGCTGATCCTGATCTTCTCAGGCGTGATCCACAGCTAGTAAGGGACCGCACCCTTGTTTCCCTATAACCGCTCAACCTTCGCAACATGCAAACAACTGCATCCAAAAAAGTCATTAATGGCTGGGCCATGTACGACTGGGCCAACTCAGTGTACAACCTGGTTATTACCACTACATTCTTCCCGATATATTTTGCGGCCGTAACTGCATCGGAATACGGCGCCAATGCTGTGCCATTCCTCGGCAGGGAATTTGTAAACACGTCATTATATGATTATTCCATTTCTGCGGCCTACCTGGTCATTGCCCTCATGTATCCCATCCTCACTTCCATTGCGGATACCAGAGGTAATAAGAAGCAGTTCATGCGCTTCTTTTGTTATATAGGGGCTATAGGCTGCTCCGCCCTGTTCTTCTTCAATATAAAAGAAGTGCCGGTTGGCTTTGGCGTATTCTTCTTTATGCTAGCTGCAATTGGTTACGCAGGAAGCCTCGTATTCTACAACTCTTATCTACCGGAAATTGCAGCACCGAAGGATATGGACCGTATCAGTGCACGTGGTTTTTCATTTGGTTATGTAGGAAGCGTGATCTGCCAGATCATTGGCTTTGTGCTGATACTTTTGATGCCCGGGAAAGAGGATTTGGCATCCCGCTACACATTCCTGATCGTTGGTATCTGGTGGTTCGGTTTCGCACAGATCACTTTCAGACGATTGCCCAAATCAACCCCAAGCAATCAGCAACACGATAAAAGCATTCTCACGGAAGGTTTCCGTGAAATGAAGAAAGTATATGCGCAGATAACAAAGTTGCCTGTACTGAAACGTTTCCTCCGCGGCTTCTTTTTCTATAGCATGGGAGTACAGACGGTAATGCTCGCCGCCACGCTCTTTGGCGCCAAACTGCTCCAGCTCGATCAGACCAAACTGATCCTCACCGCTGTGATCATTCAGCTGGTAGCCATCCTCGGAGCCTGGGGAATGGCGCGGCTTTCAGCCCGCGTAGGAAATATCCAGGTGCTGATGGGAGTAGTGTTCTTCTGGATCCTCATCTGCATCGCCGCCTACTTCACTGCCGAAGTGAAGGAGAAGGGCGGAGATCCTGAATATCTCTTCTATGGCCTTGCAGTAGCGGTGGGCCTGGTAATGGGAGGTATCCAATCCCTCAGCCGGAGTACGTATTCCAAACTGATGCCTGAAACTAAAGATACCGCCTCTTTCTTCAGCTATTATGACCTCACTGAAAAGATCGCCATCGTGATCGGTATGTTCTCCTTCGGATTCATCGAAGAACTCACCAAACACCACGGCGGTATGAAGAACTCAGTGCTGTCTCTCATCATATTCTTCTTCATCGGGTTTATCTGGCTCATTTCCGCCCTGATGAAACAAAAGAAGCTCAGTAACGCCATTCTATAACAAACGATACTAATCATTGCCATGAAACTCTACACGATCAATACCGGTAATTTCAAACTCGACGGAGGCGCCATGTTCGGCGTGGTCCCAAAAACCATCTGGAATAAACTCAATCCTGCTGACGAACTGAACCTCTGCAGCTGGGCCATGCGTTGCCTTCTTATTGAAGACGGGAAAAGACTGATCCTGGTAGACAATGGCATCGGCAATAAACAGGACGCTAAATTCTTCGGGCACTATCATCTGCATGGTGATGACAGCCTCGATAAATCCCTTGCACAACACGGTTTTCACCGGGATGATATCACCGATGTTTTTCTCACCCACCTTCACTTTGATCACTGTGGTGGCAGCATTGTACGGGAAGACGATAAACTGGTGCCTGCTTTTAAGAACGCCACCTTCTGGAGCAACCTCCAGCACTGGGAGTGGGCAACCCAACCCAATGAACGGGAGAAAGCATCCTTTCTGAAAGACAATATCCTGCCCATACATGAAAGCGGACAGCTGAAATTCATCGAGCCCGTTGATGGAATTGCCTTTGGTGAAGGCATCAATATACGCTATGTATACGGCCATACAGATGCCATGATGCTGCCGCAGATCAGTTACAAAGGCAGCACCATCGTGTTCATGGCAGACCTGCTACCGAGCATCGGACATATTCCATTGCCTTATGTGATGGCTTATGATATGTTCCCGCTCACTACCCTGAATGAGAAACAGAAATTCCTGAAAGAAGCGGTGGAAAAAGAATATATCTTATTCTTTGAGCATGATCCTTTGAATGAATGCTGCACACTGGGTATAACGGAGAAGGGCATACGCCAGAAAGATATTTTCAGATTGAGTGATATATGACTTACTATTGTCAGATAAAAAAACGGAGCACCATTAAGAGATGCTCCGTTTTTTTATTATTTATTCGTATAAATTTTTACAAACTGATCAGCGAGCTCAGCTTATGCCGTAAGTTCCTGTAACTGATCATATCCACTTTTACGCTACCCACTGAGATCGGGCTTTCAATCCTCACAGGGATCCTGTTGGCATCATCGCTCACCCAAACCGTCATCTTCTCCCCGCCTTCAAAGATGGTTCCTTTGATCAGCAACGGCTTGAACTTGATGGCGCGGAACTTACCGTACTTTGTTTTTACCGTTTCCTTACCCAGGTAACGGATATACATTTCGTATACTTCATTATCCAGGAACATGCTGAAGGTGATCTTGTCGTTTACTTTGAGACTGTTGAAATCGATATTACGCGCGTAGAAGATAGCACTCAGAACATCCTGAACGCATTCGGGAGTTTTGAATACCCCATTATTGGTAACAGCGGTATTGGTGGTTTTATTGAAGGTCACATGCTCATATTTCTTGTAACCTCCTTCATCTATGTTACGGATGAAGCGATAGGGCTGCAGTGTGGCTGTATCCACATATGTTTCATACTTATCGCGCACCTTGAAGAACTTGTCGTAGAAGCTATAGGTTTTGCCATCACCCACAATATGGTAAACAGGCTTGTTGTTGAGCCGCTCCAATGTGGTATTGAAGGTTGCTTCACCTGCGCCGAAGTAAGCTCCAACCACGGTGTAGAATACCTTGAAAGTGATTTGCTCGCCCGCTGCGAAAGTTGAATTGCGCAGGTTGCAGAAACCATTGCCGGCTTCCAGTGGGAAGCTGGCCACAATCAATAATGCCAGTATACCGGTTCTATAGAGTTTCATGTATAGCTCGTCAGTTAAATATATTAATAATTTATAACATCTCCTGTCTGTTCCGGAATATGCGGATACTTAAAATTAACAAACTTCCCATCAAGGCTGGTATTACCAGATTGATAACCCATATAGACAACGAAGTAGCCATCACCCCTACCATATTGGTACTAAAAAATTGTACCAGCTCAATACTGGCCTTCCACCTAACCCCAAGATCCGTAATCATGGCTATGGAGGGCACAACGGCCAGCACCAGGAACACAACTGACATGGAGGCGAAAGTCTCGGCAAATGTCAGGTCAACGCTGAATACATCAAAGAGCAGGTAATATTGTGCGATGAAAACCAGGTATCGCACCATACTCAAAGACAATAACCTCCACAGGATAGTTGCGTTAAAGGAATCCAAAACCCGGATATAAGTAACAACTTTACCCAGTTTCGGGACCATCTCTATCACTTTCACCAACCATGCCAGCCTGAAAAAAAGCAACGTTAAAACGATGCAGCCAGAGATGGTAATCCATAAAACGGTATTTGTCCAGAACAATAAAGAAGTATCTACCGGATGGTTATGCGAAATAACGCCGCGCAAATAGATGAGCCCCGCAATACCCGCTGCCAGTGTCACCAGTAACTGCCCCATGCTGCACACGATGGTAAGCGAAATGGCCTGGATCCTCTTGCCTTCCTTGATATACAGAATGCGTCCAAGATACTCTCCGATACGGTTGGGCGTAAAAAAAGCCATGGTGGTTCCCGTAAAGATGGCCTTCAGACACTGGAAAAGGCTGATGGGTTGGAGTTTTCTGATCACCAATTGCCACTTCCGCGCCTCGATGCTCCAGTTCACCAGCATCAGGAAACAGACCAGGATGAATTTCCAGATATATGTTCCGTTAAAGGCCTGGGTGATCTGCCGGAGCGACTCTTCCCAGTTCGGCTGACGGTTCAACTGACGCCAGATGCTCCAGGCCAGCAGGCAAAACACCAGCGGCCCGATCACGTAGTTGAGGATTAATTTGATATTTTTGTTCAGTGGTAACAACAGATTTTACAATTTAATTGAATCCCCCGCACTCCCTTGCAAAACAGTTCTAAAATAATTCTTGGTATTGACCCCGGTACACTGCTGATGGGTTACAGCGTTATTGCCGCCTCCCCCTCCGTAGTGAAAGTGATTGAAATGAACGTGCTGCGGCTGAACCCGAAAAAAGACAATTTCGAAAGGCTGCAGCTGATCCACGAAACCATCACCTCACTGATACTTGAATTCAAACCAAAGTACTGCGCCATCGAAGCGCCATTCTTTGGCAAGAACGTACAGAGCATGTTGAAACTGGGCAGGGCTCAGGGAGTAGCCATTGCGGCTGCTATGCAGGCCGGGCTGGAGGTGCACGAATACTCACCCAAGAAAGTGAAGCAATCGATCACAGGCAATGGAAACGCTGATAAAGAACAGGTCTGGAAAATGCTGCAGCAGATGCTCAGCCTCCAGGACGCCTGGATCCACACACACGATATGTCCGATGCACTTGCCGTAGCGGTTTGTCATCACTTCCAGGACAAACCCATTCTGGGCAACCAGGCCAAAGTGCTGAAAGGATGGGAAGACTTCATCAAAAAGAACCCCTCACGCATCCGTCCGGCAAAATAATTTTCGGTTATACATGAAGGTTAGCAAGGATCTTATCCTGTGCTGTTTTCAATTGTTCAGGTGAAACCTTGATCTTTCCCTTCGTGAAATTGAGATCATCAATATCATTGATGGGTACAAGGTGCAGGTGGGCATGCGGCACTTCAAGCCCTACTACCGCCATTCCCACACGGTTGCAGGGGAACGACTGCTCAATGGCCTTTGCAATGGGTTTTGCAAACACCAGGATCTCGGCCAGATAGGTGTCCGGCACTTCAAAGAACTTATCCGTTTCAATCTTCGGTACAACCAGTACATGACCTTCCGTTAATGGAAAGATGTCCAGGAATGCATAGAACTTGTCGTTCTCCGCAATTTTGTAGGAGGGGATTTCTCCGGCTATGATCTTTGAAAATATTGTCATGTAACAAAACTAAGCAATGAGTTCCAAAAAAAAGCCCCGTTACCGGGGCTGTTATTCTAAGTTGTGATATCCAGTATTTTGAATTTCACCATACCTGCCGGCACCTGAACTTCGGCAACATCGCCAACAGTCTTGCCCAGCAAGCCTTTCCCGATGGGAGAAGTCACAGAGATCTTACCTTGTTTCAGATCGGCTTCCTTTTCGGAAACGATATGATAGGTATGCTGTTTCTTGGTATTGAGATTAGTGAGTGTAACTTTTGTAAGGATAGACACCTTACTCGTATCCACATTATCAGCGTCCAGCACACGGGCGCTGGCAACATCACTTTCCAGTTTCTTGAGCTTGGCTTCCAGGATACCCTGGGCCTCTTTGGCAGCATCGTATTCGGCATTCTCTTTCAGGTCACCTTTCTCGCGGGCTTCCGCGATGGCCCTGGCAGCTGCAGGTCTGTCCGTAGTACGCATACGGTGCAGCTCTTCTTTCATTTGTTCCAGTGTTTCTTTGCTTACATACAAAACACTCATTGTAACCTCCTTCTTTTTGCAGGAAGGGTTTGTTCCCTTCCGAAAATAGAAAAAAAGAACAACGCCTCAGTGGGTGCTGAAGCGTTGCACTATTATGTTTCAACACAAATATAATGGATTTCCCCTACAATTTCAATTTTTCCAACGTCACTGCAGCCATTTTGTAGAAGGCCTCATGGCTGTATCCGGCTATATGTGGCGTAACTATTACATCGGGCCGGGCACTCAGCCATTGCAGCTGCTCCTTCTCCTTTTCAGTGTACTGATCAAGCTTTTCATTTTCAAGTACATCAAGTGCTGCACCCGCGATGGTGCCCGCTTTCAGGGCTTCGATCACTGCCTGAGTATCATGAACTTTGCCCCTGCTGGCATTGATAAAGAATGGCTTATTCTTCAATGACCGGAAAAAGGCATCGTTGGCATAATGGAAAGTTTCATCCGTCAGTGGCAGGTGCATGCTGATCACATCAGCATAACGGGCCACCTGTTCAGCATTGGCTTCATGAATAAATCCTTTGGCAAAACCTGCATTGTATTTATCGTGGGCCAGTACGGTTACCCCGAAAGGTTCCAGCAGTCTGGCAAAGGCGCTTCCCGTATTTCCATACCCGATAATGCCTACTGTTTTTCCGCTGAGCTCCGTACCCCGGTTGGCATCACGGATCCATTTGAATTCCCTCACTTCCTGCTGGCTCACCGTGATCTTATTCATCAGGTTGAGCAGCATGCCCAGCACATGTTCAGCCACTGCATTCCGGTTGCCTTCCGGGCTGCTCACACATTGGATGCCCCTGCTTTGCGCATAGCCCACATCGATCAGTTCCATGCCGCTCCCCAGCCTGCCGATCCATTTTAACTGATCAGCTTTCTGTAACATGGGCTTATCTATTTTCAACCTGGTGGTAATGATCAATCCTGTTGCATCGGAAATCATTTCGCCAAGCTCTTCATAGGTGATGGCCGGGAGATACACGGGATCATATCCTTTGACCGTAAGTTGTTCTATGAGGTATGGATGCACCTTTGCGGTGATGATCGCTTTCTTCATTTTATCTCATTATGAATGTCAGTGCTGCAAAATCAGCTACAGACAATTGTTCTGCGCGTTTATTGAAAATATCGTCCTGCAGTTTTTCCGGTTCAAACAATCCCTTCACGGCATTCCTCAGGGTCTTACGCCGCTGATTGAACGCAGTTTTCACCAGCAGGCTCAGGTGTTTGTCGCTCCTGATTTTCACAGGTTCCGTCAGTGGCGTCATCCTGATCACGGCGCTCTTCACCTTTGGAGGAGGGTTGAAGGCATCTTCATCCACTTCAAAGAGATAGTCTACTTTGAAGTAGGCCTGCATCAGCACACTGGTTACACCATATACCTTGTTCCCTTCTTTTGCGGCCACACGCTGCGCCACTTCTTTCTGGAACATACCCACCATGCTCTGTACCTGCTCTTTCCAGGCCTGCACTTTGAAAAGTATTTCAGTGGAAATATTATAAGGGAAATTACCCACTACCGTAAAGGGGCCGTCAAAAGGAGGATCGATATCCAGGATGCTCTGGTGGATGATCCTGTTATTCAGGGCCGGGTAGGTCTTGAGGAGCCAGGCCACCTTCTCATCATCCAGCTCCACACAGCGGAGATCCACTTCCGGAAGCTCCAGCAGATACTTTGTCAGGGCGCCTCCGCCGGGCCCCACTTCCAGCAATCGGGTGAACGGAACTTCCTGTAAAGACTGCACAATGCGCTGGCTGATGCTCTCATCCTTCAGAAAATGCTGCCCTAAGGATTTTTTAAGTGTATACATGAGCAGCAAAAATACGTAATTTAGGCCCCTGAATTATTCAATATGAGTGCACAACAACACAAACCCGTAATCGGCATCTCCATCGGCGACCTGAATGGCATCGGCCCCGAACTAGTGATCAAGACCTTTGCCGACCACCGGATACTGGAAATGTGCACCCCCATTATCTTCACCTCCAACAAGGTGATCAATTTTTACCGCAAAGGTATCCCTGATACCAATTTCAATTACCAGAACATCAAGGACTTCACCCGGATCAACCACAAGCAGATCAATATCTTCAACTGCTGGGAAGAGGATGTGAACATCCAGCCCGGACAACTCACGGATGTAGGAGGCAAATATGCAGTCCGCTCCCTGATGGCGGCCGTTAAGGCACTGAAAGAGCAGCATATACAGGGCCTGGTAACTGCCCCCATCCATAAGAAAAACGTTCAATCGGAAGAGTTCAACTATACCGGCCATACCCCATTCCTGAAACAGGCCTTCGGCATGCAGGACGTGGTAATGCTGATGACTGCCGGCAATTTCAGGGTGGCATTGCTCAGCGAGCATGTGCCGCTTGCAGAAGCCGCCAAACATGTTACCCGCGAAAACATCCTTTCCAAATTGAATATCCTGCACAAATCACTGGTCCAGGATTTTGGTATCGATAAGCCTAAGATCGCCGTGCTGGGCCTCAACCCCCATGCAGGTGATGAAGGACTGATCGGGAAAGAAGAAGAAGAGATCATCAAACCTGCCATCAAAGAAGCCAAACGCAATATGCTGGTGGTTGGACCTTTCAGCCCGGATGCATTCTTTGCACGCCGCCAGTTTGAAAAGTTCGACGCCGTACTGGCCATGTACCACGATCAGGGCCTGATTCCGTTCAAATCACTCGCTATCGGAGAAGGCGTGAACTACACGGCCGGTCTTCCCGCTATCAGAACTTCTCCCGACCATGGCACAGCCTTCGATATCGCCGGGAAGAACAGGGCAGATCATTCTTCCTTCCTCACGGCCATCTACGAATGCATTGATATCATCCAGCAACGCAGTGAGTATGCTGAAGCACACAGGAACCCAATGAAGAAAATGACTTCGGCATTCCTCGCCAATGCAGTGGATGAAAAGATCGAACTGTCAGACGACAGCGAAAAATAGCAGCACGGCATCACGAGAGCTTCCTCCTGGCATAATTTTTCAACCGGTATCCCAAATGGGAATAAAGGATGAAAAAGAATTGGATCTATTATACGTACCTGCTGATCACATTACTGGTCACTTCCGGCGCAATTGCGCAGACCAGGGGCGAATACCGGCATCAGTTCCGGATCTCAGTGGATGAAGATTTCATCAATATACGTGGTAAGGGAACCGATAAAGCCTACACTGCCGGTACTTTCATTGACTATTTTTACGAAAGAAATAAACCCGGGTTCTTCCTGGAGCGTTGGGCTCCCAAAGCCGGCCCCAATGCCGTGAACATTTTCGGAACAGGTCTCATACATATGATGTTCACTCCCAACAACCTCAAATCAGATACGCCTATCAATAATGATTATCCATATGCAAGCGCACTGCTGGCCCATTTCTCCTCTTTCTCCTATAATCAGGAAAAAAAGTTCAGCTTCCAGGCAAAATTCCTGGCGGGAGTAATGGGCCCTGCTTCAGGTGCACGCCATATCCAGACCTGGGTGCACAACCTCACCGGAACCCAGATCCCCCAGGGCTGGGAATACCAACTGCCCAACGACATTCTGCTTAACCTGGAACTGGCGGCAGAAAAGCAGATCATCGGGTTCGGGTATGCGGAACTGATAGGCGGAGGACGTGCCTACCTGGGCTCCATGACAGACGGACTGGAAGCCTATGCCATCCTGAGGACCGGCCTGATGAAACCCTATTTCAAAGGATTGATGTCGCATACCGGCACTCCGCCCAAATCCAATAAAAATGGCCGCTGGCAGATTTACGCGTTTGCCAGGCCCGCTGCCCGGTTCATTGCTTACAATGCACTCCTGCAGGGAGGTATCATACTGGACAAATACAAGGTGGTAACTCCAGCTGTAAAGAAGTTCACGGCCTCCCTGGATTACGGACTGGTGCTGAGCCATGGCAACTTCGGTATATCTTTCACCCAAAAGGTATTCTCAGCATATGTGAAAGGAGTGAAAAGCCATGAGGTAGGCAATATCAGCCTTTACTTCAACTGGTAACTGGCAGGATATTTTAATATATACGATTATGAAACCCATTGTAAAACTCATTATTTCGATAGCCATTCCCGTTGCCACGGGATTGATTGCCGGCTGGTTTACAGCGCAATCCGTTGATAGCTGGTATGCTACCTTACAGCGGCCATCTTTTGCTCCGCCTAACAGCGTATTCGGACCGGTGTGGACAGTGCTGTATGTGCTGATGGGGATTTCACTCTACATAATCTGGCGCTTGCCGGCCAGCCCGCAGAAAGAAAAAGCACTTTTTATTTTCGGGCTTCAACTGGCCTGCAATTTTGCCTGGAGCTTCCTGTTCTTCTATCTGCACAACCCTGCTGCAGCACTGGTGGATATCGTAATTCTCTGGATACTTATCTGGGTGATGCTGGTAAGATTTTACCGGCTCAAACCGCTTGCAGCCTGGCTGAACATTCCTTACCTGCTCTGGGTAAGCTTTGCTACTGCCCTCAATGCCGCATTCTGGCATCTGAATTAAATTTCAACTATACAACAAAGCGATACTATCGGAGAGCACTGCTCGCCTCTGGCGAATGGTCCCCGATTAAGCAAAAGGGCTGACCCGTGGCCAGCCCTTACTCATAGAATAAAATCTAATTTATCGCTGTATTATCAATTTCCTGTATTGTATTTCATCCCCTGATTTCACCATCACATTGTATACACCTTCCGACAGCCTGTGTACACCTTCCAGCGGGAAGTTGTTGGCGCCGGCATATACCTGCTGCCTTTGCTTGAGCACAACTCTGCCTGCAGCATCCAGTACATGGATATCCAACACACCATCACGTTTCATTCCCATACTGATACTTACATTGGTAGTAGCAGGGTTGGGATTTATGCTGAGCAGATTATCTCCCTGACGTTTTACTGTAACGATCTGCGTGGTCTTATTTCCGTTTGCAGGACTTATTACAGTTACACGATAGTAGAGAACAGTTGCATTCACCGTACTGATATCATCATTGTACCCGAAGCTGGTTGGCATGTTCAGGTCTGCACTGCCAGGCACTTCTGCGATCCTGATAAAGCTGGATGCATTTGTGCTGCGTTCTACAATAAAAACGGTAACAGGCTTGTCAGATGTAATGCGCCAGCTCAGTTTTACCATTTCTCCCTGACGGTTTCCGGTAAAGCTCAGGATATTCACCGGCAACACGGAACTGGAGAAACGCCAGTCGCGGTTCGGCTGCCCAACATGCATACTCTGCAAGGTTGAACGTGTGCCCGGAGCAGGATCTCCGGTAAAAGAACCGAATGAGCCCAGGAACTGCGATGTTCCTTTTGGAGATGCATTATCTGCATCGAAACGGTTATCCAGTCCGTCAGCATCAGTATCGAGGTTGGTAAGTGTAACCAGATCATCGGGCTTGCCATTACCGTTGAAGTCATTCCCCTCTATAATATCGCCCTGACCATCACCATCGGAGTCATTGTCACGATAATCAGGGATACCATCCGCATCCTGGTCATTAGGTGTAATACCATTACCACCAAATCCACTGACATTATCATATCTGTTATCGATACCATCTCCATCTGAATCGATACCGAGTGGTAACTGATAGTTATTGGTAGGCGGCGCTTCCAGGTTATCCGGAATACCATCGTTATCTGAATCGATATCCAGGTAATCAGGGTTGATATTGCCCGGAGCATCCACATCGCTGTTACGCAGTGAGAGGCCCGTTGTTGTTACAATTGCATCGATAGTGGTGCTCCATCCGGTAGTAGCTCCACGTGCGCCGTCAGAAAGACCGTTATTATCAGTATCGGGGAAACCTGCTTCACGTACATCCGTGATACCATCTCCGTCACTGTCCAGGTCGTAGAGATTCGGACGTGCATCCCTGTCGAGGTTCTTGTATGGATAAGAATCCGGCCTGCCATCACCATTTGTATCTGCACCTGTGCGGAGCAGGGCTTTGAGTACGGGGTCCATCACATTGTCGTTATTGGAATCCTGGTCAACGATATCAGCAAAACCATCTCCATCAGAGTCAGTGGTATTATCTACTTTACCATCATTGTTATTATCTGTACCCAGCGCTTCACGGATATCCGGGATACCATCATTATCGCTATCGAGATCGTACTGATTGGGGATACCGTCTCCATCGAAATCAGTAAGGCCGAGGCCGTTTGAGCCGGCTACACCAACAGCGGCATCCACATTATCTGAGAGGCCATCGCCATCAGCATCTGTGAAATTATCG
>NZ_JBQCGW010000115.1:0-18244 GCF_051955275.1 Pseudobacter sp.
AAAGGGACCACTACCTGTTTCAATTCATTTTCAAAAGCGCGCAATACCTGTTCAGTAAAACCGCCTCCCATACTCATATTGCCATCCATCATCACCACCAGCATCGGTTTTGCTTTTCCGGCAGCTATCAGGTTATCCATAATGAGATCTGTTCTTCCCTGGCTGGCCCAGCCACGTTCATCTTCTCCCCCTCCGTGCAGCAGGTAGAGCGTTGGGAAGTCTGCAGTGCTCTTATCATAACCGGGAGGCGTATAAATGAAGAACCGTCGCCAGGAGTTGGTGACGGTTGAATAATATCTTTTGATACGGATATCGCCATGCGGCACATCCTTCAGTGCATAATATCCTCCCCCCCGGAAAGGGATCTCTATACCGCTGGCCATCCTTCCCATCCCGTAAAAGGTTTCACTGGCGGGATCGGCCAGGGCCAGGCCATCTATCAGCAGGGAATAGTAATGAAAACCTTCTCCGATGGAATCGGTGATAACATTCCAGAAACCTTCCGCATCTTTGAGCATATCGTATTTGCGCCCCAGGTCTACCTGCACCTGTTTTGCATCGGGCGCTTTCACACGGAAAACCACCCGGTTATCCGGCAATACCTGCGGAAAGCCTGCCGAACGCACATTGGTAGTTGGCGGTGTGCCCAGTATAGTGAATCGTTGAAATGACGAACTGTCTACGGGTTTGAAAAGGAACTGGCTGAACATGAAGAGCCCGTTTTTCCACACTTTGAAATCATGCACACCAGGCTCGATATAATAGATATGCGGAACACCCTTCTCATAGAGATAGTCGTGCGTTCTTTTGCTGAATGAGATCAGGTTGTCTTTATCCCCGCAGGAGATCCAGAGCAGTTTGAGTTGCTGCTTTGCCGCTTCCGGATCGGGCACCAGTTGTTCCGGGCTCTTCGTATTGGGAGCGGAGGAGAATCCTCCCACCCAGGCAAATTTATCCAGGTTGCCGAGGCCGAAGTTGAGCGATTGTCCGCCGCCCATGGACAGGCCGGCAATTGCCCGGTGTTCCCTGTCTTTCAGCACGGGGAATTTCTTTTCGATAAAAGGAATGAGATCGTGCAGGAGGTCCTGTTCGAAAGTGGCAAATGCCTGTACTTTGTCGGGCGCCATGATATTGCCGGTGGCCCTGTCATCCTTCATGGCACGTCCATTGGGCATTACCACTATCATGGGTTCCAGTCTGCCTTCTGCATACAGGTTATCCAGGATCACCTGGGGTTTGCCATGGGTGAACCATTCTTTTTCATCTCCGCCAATCCCGTGCAGGAGGTACAACACCGCATATTTTTTTCTGGAAGAAAATCCCGGCGGCGTATACACCAGCGCCCTCCGCACTGTACCGACCGTTCCGGAGTTATAACTGACCGTATCGATCTTACCATGCGCGATGCCGCTTCTTTCCACATCAAATCCTGCCGGCGCTTCTTTAACGGCAGGCTGGCCAAAAGAATGGAAAAGACAAAGCAGGAATACTGCAAGGAGAAGGTACCTGTAAATCATAAAAACAACTTATTATAACCGTACGAAAATGAAATCAGTTTTGTTTGAATGTATCAGTGAACGATGAAAGGAGTGAATGTTTCCATTTTCACACCCCTGTCGCGCAACACGATGGTATCTTTGAAACTATGTGTGGTGGCGCCAAAATCAGCCTGGTACTGAAGATACAGAACATCCCTTTTTTCGTTGCCCCACATATCCCCCTTCTTAACCAGTTCGCCGGTTCCCGTAATGGTATAAGCGGCATTGGCTGGTTGCGAAATAGTGCATTTGCCATTGTTAGTGAATTGCAGGTTCAGCTTGAAAGGAAGATTTACATTGCCACGGTTCTTCGCATTCAGGGATACGGAAATACCGGTTAGGGAACTGGTCACCAGATCACACAGTTCATCTTTTTCAACATAGGGAGCATGGTAGACCACAGTGGTGTCCATGGCCGTATTGCCTCCCGCTCCTTTCACCACATCGATTCCCCTGCGCAGGTAAGTTCCATGGTAAGGGTTGATGTATTTGACGGCAAACAGGATGTAGTCTTTCGGTAAAGTGACCCAGTCAGCAGGATTCCTGCGGTCCGGATTGGCAACGGAGGTCTTACCACTGAGCACCGAATCGGCATTGGTAACACCGGTGATGCGCATAGGGATCACGAAAGTATTTTTGATGGCGCGTGGGTCCTGGAAAAAAGCATCTGTGAGCTGTACTTCCAGGCCACCCATGAATTTACCGGCAGGGATCACTATCACCGGATCTTTCCCGGTTGATAAGGTATAATAATTGTCCGGCATGGTTACCACGGCATCACCGGAAGCTGATTCAAACTTCAGGTCCTGCGACAGTAAAGGGTCCACCGCAACTTTCAAGGTTATCTCCCGTTTGTTCTCGTATACGCCTCCCATGGTGGCCATGATCAGGCATTTGTGCTGGTTGTCAAGCGAATTATCATAGATATCATCTCCCAGTACCAGGGTCTTGACGGGAGACTGATACGGGAAATACACGGTGGAATATTTGTAATCCGGGAATACGGAATCCTTATTTGAACAGGAACTGAGGATCACCAGGAACAGGTATGACAGCAATATCAATTTTTTCATTTTTCTTTTTTTAAGATTTGAAGACCTGTATTACCAGCCCTGATTCTGCACCAGGTTTTGTTTCAACACATCATCGTAAGGAAGGGGCCCATAGAACATATGTCCGGCATATTGCCTGTTCTCGACATTACTGATCGTATATACATTACCGTTAATGCTTACTCCCTGTGCCGGCTGCGTGATATTCTCCTTCCATCTGCGCAGGTCCCAGAACCTGACACCTTCAAAGCAGAGTTCCAGTCTTCTTTCGTTGTGGATCAGTTTTCGCATATCCTCCTGGGTGGTAACAGCGGAAAGATACGCATCGGGCTGAGCAATACCTGCTCTTTTCCGGATAGCGGCAATCACTTCGCGGGCGGAGTAGGTATGTGCCCCTTTGCCATCAGGTCCCCAGGCTTCATTGGCCGCTTCTGCATAGGCAAGGAACAATTCAGTATAGCGGATATAAGGTACGTAATGCCGTTGTGTATTGGTGCTGGCCGGGTTGAGGTTCACATCTTCGCGCAGCAGTTTACGCATATAGAAACCCGTGCGGGTGGAAGTGGCAATGGCATTCAATCCGTCATCGGAGGTACCTACCCTTGTGTAAATGGTACTGGCCCCCGGCCCCATCTTGCTTTCATTCACCACAATATACAAGGCCAGGCGCGGGTCCCTGTTGGCATACGGATTACTGGCATTATACCCGCTGGCAGGATCCGTAACAGGATATCCGTTGGCCATCGGGAACGCATCCACGAGGTTCTGCGTGGGGTTCACCCGTCCGTTGCCATACAATGTAGGAGGATAGTTATCCCTTTCCAGGTTATTGCCATCTCCCACATTCCCTCTCCACAATACTTCTTTGGGATTGTTGCCCGCAGAGAGTCCGTTGATCTCACCGGAATTCTTGCTCGCATACCAGTACACGCCGTTATTGGCCATACCCGGTATTCCGCCGATGAGGTCAAGCACCGCCCCAGCATCATCTGCGGCTTTTTCCCAGGTAACGCTGGTACCCTGGCTGAAAGCCGGGCTCGCCGCCAGTAACGACATCTTTGCACGGATACCTTTTACGATCCGTGAGGTCATGCGTTGCGCATTGTAAGCACCGAATACGCGGTTATACTCCGCTACCGATGTTTTGCCGCTGTATTTAGATGGAATTTCGCTGGTGTTTCCAATGTTCACGAAATCCAGTGGCAGCAGGCTCTCCGCCATATCAAGGTCTTTGTACGCCTGCTGGGCACATTCCTGGAATGTATTACGGGGCATTCTGAAATCGGTCTTGCTGTCAAACGGCTCCGTGAGAATGGGAACGCCCAGTAATTGATTCCCGGCCCATCCGCCATGCGCCTGTAACAGATAGTACATGAACAAGGCTCTCAAACCATAGGCCTCTCCCTTGACGCGGTCGTTGAACATCTCTTTGGTATACTCGCCGGTCAATGCCCAGTTCACTTTATCCGCTTCCTTCAAAATCAGGTTCAGGTACTGGATAGCGGCAAAGGAGCCTGTCCATTGATCCAACGGGTTATTGATGGATGACCAGTTACCGGTAGCCATCAAGCGGAAATTATTGTTGGGGTTATTGGATACGGCATCGTCAGTGGCCACATCATTGAAGGAATAACTGCCCAGTGGCAGCCGTACATATCCGTTCAGCAGAAGCCCTTCTGCAAATGCTGCATCATTGTAAATATCGCTCAGCCCCCGATTGTTCTCGTCGGCGGGGGTCAGTATCTTTTTGCAACTGCAAAACACCAGCCCCAGAGCGAATAGGAAGATCAAGCTTGCTTTCATAAAAATTTTATTATTTCGGGATTAACCTAAAATTCAGCTTTCACACCAAAATTGTAGAAACGTGTCTGTGGAGTGGCTCCGATATTCAGTTCCAGGATTTCCCTGTTTCGCGCAAGTGTAAGCAGGTCATTGCCACTCACGTAGATGTTCACTCCTTTCACGAAGGAACCCTTCAGCATTTTGGCGGGCAAAGCCCAGGTGAGCTGCACTTTGGCGATATTGAATCTGTTGGTGCTGTAGGTCCAGTAATCGGAAGACCGGAAATTGTTACCGCTGCCGAGCGTGGATAATCTGGGATAGGACGCGGTATTCTTTGTTTCTTCGGTCCAGCTGTTGAGCACCACATCCGAATATTTGGCGGCCCCTGTTACCCAGAAGTAATCACCGCTTTTGAGTGCTGTTCCTCCAAAGTAGCCGGTACCCAGCACAAACAGCGTGAAGTCTTTCCATTGCGCAGTGATGTTCACTCCACCGGTGAAGGGACTGCCCCAGCGGCCCAGCATCACTTCATCCCTTTCATCTATCACATTGTCTCCGTTCTGGTCAACATACCTGATATCTCCTGGTTTCACTGCTCCAAATCGTTGCGTAGCATGGTTGTCTATTGCCTGCTGGTCTTCAAAAAGTCCTGCGCTCTGCAATCCGAATATGGCGTCAGCCGCTTTTCCTGCGCGGTTGCGGTAGGCATCGGTGAACAATTCATCCCTTTTGAGGGCTTTGGTATTTACGTAAGTGCCTGCAACTCCCACCGACAGTTTCACTTCTCCCACCCGCTCATGTACATTCACACTGAAGTCAAATCCCTGGTTGCGGTTGGCGGCGAAATTGGTGTAGGGTGCAAAGGAGGTTTCGGGGTATCCTGTAAAAAAGAAGCTGGGATAGAGGCTATAGGTCTGTACAGGCATTCCATCTTTTCTGATATGGAACAGGCTGGCCAGGAAGTCGATCTTTCCATTGAACAGCGCACCTTCTATGGACAAATTGAACTCCTTTCTTTTGGCATAGGTCAGGTCCGAATTCTGTCCCCTCGATATGGTGGTGGTGCGGTTGACGAAAGTTCCATCCTGCCAGGAGTAATAGGCAGTAGGTGAATACACGGCATCATAGAGGTAATACCTTCCCACGCCGAAGTCCAGGTCCGTATTCACGATACCTGCAGAGGCCGTCACTTTCAACCGGTCGATCACAGCTGATCCTTTCAGGAAGGCTTCTTCACTCAGCACCCAACCTACGCTGGCTGTGGGCGAAAAGGCCACCCGTTTGCCGGCTGGCAGCCTGGTGCTGTTCACCACGGCTCCGCTGAATGCCGCATAATATCGCTGATCGAAATTATATTCCAGGTGCAATCCGGCATTGGCGTTTGTCCGGAACTGGTAGTCGCCGGTCTGCCTGCGTCGAAGGCCATCGGCCAGCAGCATAACGGATACATTGTGTTTATCCCGGAATGTATTCCTGTAATCGAGATGGAAATTCACATCTATCAGCTGGTCACTCCAGGTATTGTTGAGGTTCTGCGTACCGGGCCTGGTGTCTTTATTGTACACGGTCAGTGAGGTGATGGAATCATTGCCGTTGATCCTTGTCCAGGCAGGTACATACACTGCATAGGTATTGTTAACAGACTCGTTATATGTGTTGGAATAATCCACACTCACTTCTCCATGAAAGGACAGGCCTTTCAGCACATTCCTGAGATCCACGTCCACGCCGGTAGTGTACTGGAACTGCCTGCTGGTGAAAATACTGTAGCCAGCGGCATAACCATCTGATACAGGATTGGTAAGGAACTGCTGTGTACCTCCAAGCAGGTATTTCCCATCGAGCAGGTTACGGCTGCCACCCGCCAGCGCCTGCGCACCCTTGGAACCTGCTGCTATATAACTGAGAGGGATAAGCGGCGCAAAGCGATGTGGCTGTAAACTGTCTGCCCTTTGCCAATAGTTACCCAGTGCGTTCCTGTTGGTATAGAAAACGGTGGATACATTGACGTAGGTGCTGATATAGTTATTTAATTTCAGATCGATATTACCCCGCAGGTTCAACCGGGTAATATGCGAGTTCTTTCCCTCCCCGAAATTCAACAATGAATTTTCGTTCTGAAAACCGGCCAGCGCATAGAATTTTGCACGTTCGGTTCCGCTGGAGAATTCTGCATTGGCGGAGTGGCTGTTGTAGAATTTCCGCAGATAATCGGAGGAGAAATAATCGATATCCGGGTACTGGTACGGGTTTGAACGGGCAGCATATTTGGCGATGGTGGTATCCGCATATAAGGCGGGCAGTCCATCGTTTTTCAGGGCCCGGTTATACCAGGTCATATAGTCTGCCGATCCCAGGTAGGAAGGATATGACTTGGGCATGTTCACGCCGCTGTTGAGCCTGACATTGATCTCGGGCGCTCCAGCCTTTCCGCGTTTGGTGGTGATCAGCATCACGCCGTGGGCGGCGCGGCTGCCATACAATACCATCGCGTTGGCGCCTTTGAGGAAAGTGATCTGTTCAATTTCGTTGGCCGTTATATCGTTGACAGATCTGGGTACTCCATCTATGAGCACCAGTGAACCAGACATATTCCAGAAATTATCTCCACCTACAAAGGCAGCAGCTCCTTCGAGGGGATAAATACCGTAATTTTTATCGAGGTATGAAGGTGGATTCAGTATGGAAACGGCGCCTGGCATATCTTTCCTGTTAACGGCCCTGTATGCGATATGCACCAGCGAATCCTTTCCTGCAGCAGGAAGGTTCTGTGAGCTGGCAGTTGACTGTGCCTGCAGATCCGGACTGTTCCCCACACACCATCCACAGAACAGGATCACGCCAACCAGTATATTTTTTTTCATTTCTTTCCTTTTAATCATTAAGAACTGACACAATTAGTAACCGGGGTTCTGTGGGAATTCGAGATAAAGATTCACATCATTTATCTTCAGTGGCAACCAGTAATTCTTATCCTCGAATTTGCGGGTCACCAACACTCTCTCCTTTATATTGATGGGTTTGCCGTTGACATCACGGTCGAAGTCGATCGCTGTTTTTTCCCTGTACTTCAATTGTCCGGCAAGCAGCCACCTGCGCAGGTCGTTGTAACGGAACTCTTCTTCAAAACCAAGTTCCATGGCCCGTTCGCGAATGATCTCACTCATGAACTTTTCTTTATCCGCTACAAATTTTGCAGCCACCATTCCTGCACCGCAGCGTGCGCGTACCTTATTGAGCGCCGCTTCAGCACTGATATAATCAGGGCCTGTACTGGTAGCAGAACCATATCCCTGTAACACGGCTTCCGCATACATGAGGTACACATCGGCAAGCCGCATGTAAGACAGGTGCATGTAATTATTGGGGAAGTTGTCGATATTATTGGCGGTCATGGGCGTGAGTTTGCGGAGGAGGTAACCGGTACGTCCTATGGCAGAGTTATCACGGCTGAATCCGTTAGTGGCAAGGTTGGCGTAACGGAATTTCTCTTTATCGGCGGGGGCAGATCCTTTGATGATCTGGTCCCTGTCGATCACAATATCGTGATAGAAGCGCGGATCACGGTTGACCCAGGGATCATTGGGATTGTAACCGGATTCCGGATCATCGATCGGCAGACCATTGGCCATTCCGTAGTTCTCTACAAACCTGGCATTCGGTGATGCATAGCCGCCGCCGATATTTCCTTCTGCAAATACGGAGCTTGGCCCCCATGGGCAACCTGCAAACCAGGAGCTGTACACAGGGTTCTGGAAGATGGCTTCCGGATAACCGGGAATGAAACTGCCTCCATTGGTATAGAAGAGATCACTGTAATGAGAGAAGTCCGCCAGTTTAACCCAGGTCTGCCCGTTGTCTACCAGCTTCAGCAGTTCAGCAAAGGCTTCTGCCGATTTTTTGCAATAGTTCGCATCAAATCCTGCATTGCCAGTGGAAGAACGGTTCATGAGCGGGCTGCCGGCGTAGAGATAATTCTTTCCGAGATATCCGAGTGCTGCCAGTTTGGTGAGGCGCAGCTGGTTCTTTCCCAGCGTGGCCTTTCCCGCATCTGTATTGTCCCAGTTGATGGGTAACAGGTCGGCGGCCGCTCTGAAGTCCGAAGCCACGCGGTCTGCCATGGCCTGGCAACTGAGGCGGGGTATTTCAAGTTTAACACTGGGTGAGAGTACCGTGTCTATGAAAGGAAGTCCACCCCAGTAGGTCATCAATTCAAAATGGAACCAGCCCCTGAAGAACAGGAGTTGTCCTTTGATGAGGTCTTTTTCTTCCTGTGTTCCGGAGAGCTTGTCGATATTGGCCAAACCCAGGTTGGCTTTATGGATACCATACCAGGAGTTGGGCCAGAGGCCTTTTCCGAATCCCGTGGTGGGATCAGGATTATAACCGGGTGCATCCAGCCAGGAGATCCATTCTCCTGTGGTCCAAGACCATGAATCGCCATTGTCTAATTGTTCATTCAACCAGGTGACGCCGGTCTTGTGAATGATCTCGTCGCCCAGGATCCAGTTGCAGGCCCAGGTCTTACTGGTATATTCAGGCACCAGGGAATAAAGTTCTTCCGTGAAGCCCTGGAAATTGTTGAAATTGATGAATGCATCTGTTGGAGATACATCAGCAGCGGGGGCTCTGTCCAGATAACGTGTACAGCCAGTCATCCCCGCAATTGCCAGCATTAAGGAACAGGCAATGATCATAAATGAATACCTTTTCATATAGCAAGCTTTTAAAAGGTTATGTTACAACCCAGGTTAATACGTCTGATAGTGGGATAAGCGGTAGCTGCGCCCATGCTCACTTCCCGGTCGTCCGGCATTTTGGTCCACATATAGAGATTGTCCCCGTTGAGATACACGCGGAATGCATTGATGCCGATGCTCTTCAGCTGAGCTAACTTGAATGTATATGCGATCTCCGCATTTTTCAGGCGCAGGTAGGAACCATCGTACAGGTAGTTGGTACCGTAATAGGGCATCACACTGGCATACCGTGGCATGGGCACATCGGCATTGGGGTTATCCCTTGTCCAGTATGCACCCTGCTTGTAAACGTTATCGTAGTGATATTGACCAGAGAAGCTTACCAACTGCAGGTAACGGTTGATATTGTTCACCCCGTAGAACTGAACGAACACACTGAATCCTTTCCACTCCGCACCGATGGTGGCGTTGTATGTGTTCATCGGCCTTTCAGGATATCCATAAGGCACCACATCTTTATTGTCGATGACACCATCACCATTATAGTCGATCATGTTCAGGTTTCCCGGCAGTTTCTGGTTGTCGTACGTATTGAGCCGGGTGCTGCCATACACTTCATTCCAGTTATTGTAATAACCGCTGCTGACGTACGAGTATGCCTGACCGATAGCCTTACCGGCGCGTTTCTGGTATTCATCCAGCAAGGTGGCATCCTCCCCTTCAATGATCTTGTCTTTGGCATGGGTCATGGCTAAATTTGCCCATACGCGCAGATCCCTGGATAAGGATTTATTGAGGCGGAGCTCGATCTCATAGCCTTTGTTCCTTACTTTACCAACGTTGGCCGTAGCGGGTTGTACACCAAAATAAGAAGGTACGGAACGGGAGGTTCCGGCCAGGAGGATATCTGTGCGATAGTCGTTGAATACTTCCACGCTTCCTGAAACGAGGCCATTCCATAACGTGTAGTCCAGACCGAAATTGGCCTTGGTCACTTTCTCCCAGTGGATATCAGGATTACCTACACTGGCGCGTGCTTCAGACCACCAGGTATAAGGACTGTTCTGCCCTGCAGATGAGCCCAGGGGCGTATTTCCGCCATAGGTCCAGGTAGTCATATACAGCCAGCGGCCGTTCACATTATCATTCCCTACCTGACCATAGGAGGCGCGCAGTTTCAATGTATTGAGGAAGGTCAGGTTCTGCATGAACTTCTCGTTGCTGACCATCCAGCCAACCGCAGCGGAAGGGAAGAAGGCGAAACGGTAAGAGGGGCCGAATTTTTCGGAGCCATTGTATGCGCCATTGAATTCCGCGAAATACCGGGAATCATAATTATAGGTCACCCTGCTCACCCAGTCTTCCCGGAAATGTTCGAACTCGCTGCCCGTTGCATATTTATCACGGCTGAACATTCCCATGGCAGTGATATCGTGCATGCCGAATTTCCTGGCATAGTCCACCTGCAGCTGGTAAAAGAGCTTACGGTAGGAAGATGTGTTGAGTACTGCATCGACATTGGGATTCCAGCGCGGAGGGATCCAGTCGAACTGGTTGGTGCCCAGGTACTGGCTGTACTTCCTTTCGCCGGTCACGGGATCGATGTATTCCTGCTGGATATTTCCATTATCATAGATACCACCCTGCGACACGAAAGCATTATCGAATGAAAGGGTTCCCTTGGCAGCCAGTCCTTTCAGGATGGCGCCGAGGTCCTGCCTGAGCGTGAAATCGGTAGTGATACGGGTAGTGGTGGTTTTGCGGATACCATTATTTCCCATTACTGCCAGGGAGTTGATGGTAGACACCGTTTCCAGGGGAAAGTAACCCCATCCGCCATCTGAATAACGGGGATAGTAAAGATTGGGAGCGTTGTTATAGATGCTCTGCCAGATGCGGTATTCCCAGCTGTCCTGCCCGTAAGCATCCTGCTTTACACCATAAGAACCGGCAAGATTGGCGGAGAGCAGCGTAGTTTTGGTAAGATTGAAATCCAGGTTGGTACGGGCATTCACCCGGTCGAACCCATAGCCTGGTTTATAGGTCTTTCCATTATCGATCTTTTTGATGATATCCCCTTCATGCAGGAGATCGATGGAAGAGAAATATTTTACGTTGGGAGAGCCTCCTGAAATATTCAGACTGCCATTGTAAGACATCACATGTTTTTTTACCAGCTGGTCCTGCCAGTCGATATTCGGATATCTTTCTGCTTCTTCCTGATTGGCCGGATTCCTGTATTTCTCCAGTTCGGCATAAGGAACATAACTATACCAGGAAGAGGGAGAAATGCCCAGTTCCCTTTCAATGGCCTGGTCACGTATCCTGATGGCATCATAAGCATCGAATTTGCTGGCCAGTTTGGAGGGGATCTTCATAGTCATATTTCCGGTGAACCTGATCTCGGCCCTGCCTTCCCTGCCTCTTTTTGTTGTGATGAGGATCACCCCATTGGCTCCTTTCACACCAAACACCGCGGTAGCGGATGCATCTTTCAATACGGAAATGGTTTCAACAGAACCGATATCCACACTGTTCATCGGTCTTTCGATACCATCCACCAGCACCAGCGGATCACTGTTGTTCCAGGTGCTTTGTCCACGGATATAGATCTTGGGATCCTCAGCGCCCGGTGTTCCCTGTGTTGCTACCGTGATCACACCTGGCAGGTTACCTGTAAGTGCTGCCCCCAGGCTGGAAACACCACCGGTCCTTTGCAGCACCTCCCCTTTCACCTGTGATATGGCGCCCACCAGGCTCTGTTTCTTCTGCTTGCCATACCCCACTACAATGGTACTGTCCATAGACAGGGAGATGGGGATCAGGGTTACCCTGATATCGCGCTTGCCACCCACCTGGATCTCCTGCCGGGCAAAACTGACATGCGTAAAAACCAGCACTGCTTTATCATTGGCCACCGTGATGGTGAAACTGCCATCGGATTTTGACACCGTAATATTATTATCAGCTCCTCTTTCATACACTGTTACCTCTCCAACCGGAGCACCTTTATCATCTGTTATTTTTCCAGTGATCACCAGGGCTTTGGTGATATTGGCTCCAGGTCCCTTTTCAAAGGCCCTGTTTTCCCTTTCCCTCCCTGATGCGGACAGCGAAACAAAGGAGCAGACCAGCAAACCCAGGGTAGCGGGTAGCAGTCCTTTAAGGATAAAGCAAGACCTGAGCAGCAAAAGGTCCCGTTTTGAATTTTTCATATCGCAGTTTAAAAAATTAAATAGGGTTCCCGTCCGGCCCGGTAAGTGAATCCGCCCAGGCCAGCAAGGAATGTCTTGAGCCTTCGCAATAAATGTGAAGTGGTGATTAAAAAACGACGAGAAGTGGTGGTCAGGTAATTTTTTTCATATGACAGTAGTTATTGGTTAGAATAAGTTTTGGCTTTAAAATCGTTATTGGCTGATACCAGAGGATCGCAGAAATGGTATCGCCGGTACTGATAAAGTTAGCTCCCGGGACAGTCAAAGGAGCGCTTATTTGTTTTTACTAATGATACAAATGTTCAATCCTTCCTTTTTTACGCTACTCGAAGCCGATCCAATCCACTTCCATACGTCTTTTATCTTTCGATATCACCAGCAGGTGCCCTACTCCGGTGTTCTTTTGCAGTAAAGGCAGCTTCAGCAACTGCCATCCCTTGTCTGCCTTGACGGTCAGGTCTGCAAGCAATGGCCCTGCTGTGTCCTGTATACGTATTTGCAATCTTCCGCCTGCGGGAGCCCGCATACTGACCAGCGCGTATCGCAATGGCTGTTTTTCAAAATCAACGCTGTTGTATTGCACCCAGGCCTCAGGCTCCGTAAAAACCGTTTTCCATCCGGAGAACCGGTTGGTGGTATCCAGGAATTCAATGGACACACCGCCGTTGCTCATCTGTGTATACCGGTCGATCTGGATCTTTGAGCGGGCCCGGGTGATACCGATCCCCCTGTAAGTGGGTATTACTTTTTGTATGGTACCGTCTGCATTGAAAAAAAGACTGTCGGCACGCACCGATCTGGCTTTATCAAAAGCAGGGGAATAATCATTATGATGATAGAAAAGATACCATTGGTCTTTGAATTGGATCACCGAATGGTGATTGGTCCAACAGCCGGAGGGAGACTCGTCCATGATCACCCCGGTCCTTTTGAATGGTCCCAGCGGGTGATCCCCCACGGCATATTCCAGCCGCTCGATCTTGTTTTCCACATGTGGATAGGTCAGGTAGTAGATCCCGTTCCGCTCGAACAGCCAGGGACCTTCCTTCAGCCCTTTCTCCGGTAATTGCTGCAGGATCACCGGCTCCGAAGCCAGTTCCACCATATTATCTTTCAGCCTGGCTCCATAAATATTTCCCTGCGACCAGTATAAATAAGCCTGTCCGTCCTTATCGATGAAAACATTCGGATCGATGCCGCGCACATGGCTTATAGGGTCAGGTAAGGGCATATAAGGCCCTTCGGGTTTATCTGCAATGGCCACGCCTATCCTGAACCCGCGGCCATCACTGGTATCCTGTGGGATGGATGGAAAATAGAAATAATATTTACCATTCCTATAAATGCAGTCGGGCGCCCACATACTGTAGCTGTCCGGTTTTATCCAGGGTACTTTATGCTGCTGAACGATCATGCCATGATCCGTCCAGTCTGTCAGGTTCTCCGAAGAGAACACGTGATAATCTTCCATGCAAAACCATCCCTTCCGTCCACGGCCTTCTGTGGCCAGGATATCATGTGACGGGAACAGGTACACCCTGTTACCGAACACCCGGGCAGAAGGGTCTGCGCTGAATTGATTGCGGATCAAAGGATTCTGGGCATACATGGAAATGGAGGCGATCGACAGTATAACGCTGATGAATACCAGAAGAATATATCTGCTCATGATGAAGTGAGTTTATTTAAGATCAGTAATGATCAGATTGCCATTGTATAGAATGCTTTTTATCATTCCGGGCTTTTCAGCATCCTTAATGTTGAATACCCTTTTTGAGAGTAATCCGGTGAATGTTCCCTCCCGTCTGCCAATGGTGAGTTGTTGTTTTTTATCATTCCATTTGAACGGGATCAATGAATATTTTCCTTTTTCATAATTATAGCCATCACCTTCATCTTCATACAGGTTGAACTGGCCGTCTGCCCCTTTGTAGATGCGCAGCTCCAGGGTGTCCATATTTTTTTCCCCGGTGTATTGCATCACTTCCGCCAGGGGAATGATGGAACCGGCTTTCACAAATACCGGGATGATATCCTGTGGCGCATGGGCCGTTACCGTTTGACCGCCGTTGTAGCGTTTGCCTGTATGGAAATCATACCAGCCTTTCCACCGGGGGAGATACACCTTCCATTGCGTTACACCCGGCTCTGTTACAGGCGCTACCAGCATGGACCTGCCGAACATATACTCATATGGCTGGTTGATGGCAAGTGTATCTTCCCGGAAGTCCATCAGCAGGGGGCGCATGATGGTGGAACCATTCCGGGTGACCTGCCATGCTTCAGAATAGAGATAAGGCAGCAAACGGTAACGCAGGTTCATCATACTGCGCATATTGGCTTCCACCGTATCTCCATATTTCCATGGCTCGGTTTCAGTTTGATAACCGTGGATCCGGAAAACAGGACTGAAGGCGCCCCACTGGAACCAACGGGTAAGGATATCCGAATATTCTTTATTAGTATACTGGCCAGGGCCCGGGCGGAAGAAACCTCCGATATCGGTGGTCCAGTATGGCATTCCGGTAATGGAAAAATTCAACCCAGCCACGATCTGTCTTTTATAGGTATCCCAGTTCCACCCGATATCGCCGGACCAGTTGATGGTACCATACCGTTGCTGCCCCGGAAAGGCAGACCTGGTGAGGATGGTAACGCGCTTGCCCGGGTTGGTGGTGCGCTGACCTTCATACACCGCCTTGCTGACCAGCAATGGATAAGTGAGGCGGTAAAAATTTCCCAGGCCAAAATAGGTCTGCTTCCCTGCCAGGGCATCATTCTCGGGTTCTGTAGCGTCCATCCACCAGCTGTCCACTCCGTAACTGAAAAGGTTCCTGTTCAACACCTGCCAGTGTGTTCGCTGCGTTTCGGGATTATAGATATCTATCCAGGGACTATTGGGGATGTACAGATCCTTTTGAAGGTACTCCTTTGCCACGGCCGATCTTTTGTCGATATTCTCCCAAACAGACAGGGAGAACTTCGCATGCAGTTCATGCAATTGGCCGATGAACCCGGCAGGATCGGGATAGTTGGTTTCATCGAATTGGGGAACGCCCCATCCATATTTCCCCCAGTACTGCCAATCCTGCACGATCACATCCAATGGTAATTTCCTTTTTCTGAATTCCTTCACGGTTCTCACCAGATGCTCACCGGAAGTATATCTTTCGCGGCACTGCCAGAAGCCGAAAGCCCATAAAGGGAGCATGGGCACGTTGCCTGACAGCTTCCTGTAATCCGCAATGATCTCATCCGTATCGTTTCCATGAAATACAATATAATCCAGCATGCCGGCTTCGGGAGAACGGAAGGTGGTTTCATCGGCCACTGCTTTCCAGGACAGCGCCGGCGTATTGTCCGACTTACATACTACCTGCACGGAATGCACTCCTTCCTTCAGTCTTATGGTGGTACTCACCGCAGGTGGTAGCCAGAGGTTCGATTGATCGATCACTGCCTGCCCGTCGATCGTCAGCAGATGACGGTTGTCCATATTCCCCAGGTCGAGCATGAGTATATATTCTCCCTCTTTTTCCACATTGAACTGCCCTTCATGCAAGACTTGCTGCTGGTTGATCCGCTGTGATCCGGAAGTAGTGGTCACTTCTGCTTCCGCCCCTGTTGCAGAAGGCGCCGTTCTTTTGTGAAGTGCTATCAGCTGGTCTGTAGGATTGTACCAGGTAAGTCCGTACTGGTGCCATAAGATCCCGTAGCCTTTACTTGAGAGCAGAAAAGGGATGGCTATCTGTGAGTTCACCTGCAGCAGCTTCCTTGAAATATTACGCAGGTTGTAATGCCCGTCCTGGAACTGTCCCAGGCCGAAGAGGAATTCATCCTCCGGGGAATGAAAACGCTGCTCTGCCACATAACAGGGTTGCCCCATCACAGAGGAAGGCGTCAGTGAACGACCTCCAGGCTTTTCACTCAGGAAAGTTTTTCCCGCTGCGTCATTGAAATGAATAGTGCCGGAACGTTTGTTGATGATAAGGCTCATCGTGCCGGTGCCGATCTTCAGTTCACTACCGTTATCTGAAAAACTCATAGCAGGGGCCGGCACCTTTTCCGTAAATACCAGTTCCTTTATTTCTCTCAGGCTGTCTTTTTTCCATTGCACCCTGATGGCTTTATCGGATATAGGAATAATCTGCATTGTTCCTTCGGAAAGTTGAATGGAGATCCGGTCCTTCTGTCTCGAATATTTTTTCACTTCCTGCAGATAAGCAGTAACAGGCATTCCAATGATCAACAAAAGAAATATCGTTCGCATAAAAAATGGTTAAAGCTCAATGATGGAGGCATTATTGCAATGGACTTAAACAGGCCGCAAAGCCACCGCGCCTTAACAGGTTCACGTCAACAGAATCAGTCCTGTCAACTACTTTGTAACTGGTGGCAAATGCTTTGTCATGCTTTCCGTCGGTGATCAACGTCAGTTTGTATTGCATGCCTTCCGGTAAGAAATCAAAATGGATGGTCCTTTTCTTTTCACGCAATTCAGCATTGATACCACCCATGAACCAGTGATTGCCTTTGCGTCTTGCCATGATCACTTCCCTGCCGGGAAAGCCGCTGATCAGCTTTGTATCATCCCAGGCAGCCGGCAATTGTTTGAGGAAGGACCGGACAGCATCCGGCAACGTATAATATCCTTCGGGCCTGTCTGCCAGGTGCTGAAGCCCCGATTCAAACAATACCCCCAGCGCCAGTTCATGGCCATAGGAGGTGATATGCGGGAACTGGGAGTTGGTGAAGGTCACCGGCGTGTAATCCATTGCCCCTACTACATTGCGCGTGAAGGGAAGGATAGCATTATGTTCAGGAGCGGCCATGGTGAAATCCGGGCCATTGTTGTACCATTCCGCCCCACGCACGGCTTCACAGGTCATGAGGTTGGGATAGGTGCGGGACCACCCCCGCGGCACGATGCAGCCATGGAAATAAACCATCATATTGAACTGTGCTGCATCCTCCAGGATATCCAGGTAATATTTTATCATGTCCTGTTTTTCACTTTCGAAGAAATCTACTTTTACACCAGCGAATCCCATTTTCTTCAGTTTTGCAAACTCTTCCATCCTGGCTTCATGTGTAAGCATCCGGTCCTTCGGTGTGGAAGAGACCCAGGTATGATCACCTCCCGAATTGTACCAGATGAGTGGTTTCACGCCTTTGGACAGAATGTATTTTGCAGCATCTTCCATATTGCCTCCGTTTCGCATGGCATCCCATTCCCAATCCAGCAGGGTGTACGGCCAGTTCATATCCGCCGCCAGATCCGCAAAGGCACAAACAGTCTTGTAATCCTGTGTACCATGATTATCTGACCAGTAGTTCCAGGACACCAGGCCCGGCTTGATCCAGTCTGTATGCTTAAGCACCGAAGGAGCTGATACATCCTCCACCAGGGTGGAAGAAACGATATCCTGTAAACTACCGGCAATGGCTAATCGCCACGGTGACTTCCAGGGAAGCGTGATGGAAGGAGCACTTGCCCCCTTCCCTCTCCCATCACCGGGATGAGGGAACGAAAGTGCATACTTCGTACTATCAAGCGAGTTATTCAGTTTGGAGCCACAATAGTTGCGGTCAAGATCCGCTTCATGGAGCAGGAACCAGCAGGAGCTGTCGCTGGTAAGAAAGAGCGCCGGATAGCTCCACTCCTGTTTTTTCACTTTGTCTCCACACATGGCGGTATAATATCCTTCATTGGCCGGATTCCATTTTTCCATCCAGCGCAGGGTATTCGGTGGAATAGTGTATGTAGTCAGTTCTTCTTTTACCAGGTATTCCCCCTGTTTTTCCGGGAACTCATACCTGAATGCAAACCCATCGTTATAAGCCCGCATGATCAGGTTCAATCTGCTTTTTCCCGGGTTGGTGAAAGACACCACCACTTCACTGGCAGCGTTACTGCGGGCAGCTCTTTTCCCATGTACTGCCTGGTATTGCTCAGT
>NZ_JBQCGW010000116.1:0-14246 GCF_051955275.1 Pseudobacter sp.
AGTGAATTGCTGATGGCTGGTGAACAACTGAAGCAAACCAATATCAGCCTTGCTGAGGCCAATCATATCAAAGAAAAATTCATCGGTCAGTTCCTCGAGATCTGTACCGAACATATCGATAAACTGGAGGCCTTCAAACTGGTGGTGAACCGAAGGGTAAGGGCCGGCCAGATCAATGAGATCCTGAACATGACCTCCTCCTCCTCCCAGGATGCCGCCAGGGAGCTCAAGACCCTGTATGCCAGTTTTGATTCGGCATTCCTGAATATCTACCCTTCCTTCCTGCAGGAATTTAATCAACTGCTCCGGCCTGACCAGCAATATGAAACCGGAGATGACCGGTCGCTCAACCAGGAATTAAGGGTATTTGCACTCATCAGACTTGGCATTACAGACAGCAATAAGATCGCCAGCTTCCTCCATTATTCCCTCCGCACCATATATAATTACAGGAGTAAGGTGAAATCAAAGGCCCTCTTTCCGGACTCCAATTTTGAGGAAAAAGTAAAACAGATCGGCTCCTTTTCAGCTGAAACGATAGAATAAAAGGAATGTTCCAGCCCGGATCCCTGACATCGGGTTTACTTTTTGACTGCTGCTGATAATTCCTATTTATTTGATAATGAATATTTTATATTTAATCTTCCCTTACAAAAAATTACATTGACCCCTGCAAGCGCACGGTTCCACCCTTGTGCCGCTTATTTTTGGACCTGCCAATTCATCTAACTCCAATTTGTTAATTCAGACGATCGCTTATGCCACCGAACCCTGCTATCAGCAACCCAGTTCATGCAGACCCGGCGCAGTTACAAACCGCCAGGAAGTATATCCGGAAAAGATCATATCTGTTATTCCTCAGCTTACTTTTTTCAGGTATCAGTGCCCTGGCACAAATCCCGGTAGAAGGACATGTAAAAGATACCAATGGTATTCCCATCAGTAATGTTTCTGTAACAGTCCGGCATAAGAACGCCGGTACCACCACCAATGATAAAGGTCATTTCAGGTTACCCGGAATTGCGCTCAATGATACCCTGGTGTTTTCATTCACCGGCTATGATAGCCAGTTGATCGTCTTCCGGCAGGAGGGGGAACTGAACATCATACTGAAAGAAGACCAGAAGCAACTGCAGGATGTGGTTGTGATTGGCTATGGAAAGGTGAGGAAGGGAGATGCCACCGGTTCACTTGTGAATGTGAAGATCGATGACAAGCAGCGGGGCGGGGGACTGTATGCCCAGGACCTCATCGTAGGCCGGGTTCCGGGTGTTACTATTGTGAATGAAGGCGGAGCCCCAACAGGTGCTTCCTATATCAGGATCCGCGGCGGCTCTTCACTCTCTGCCAGCAATGACCCGCTGATCATTGTGGATGGTGTGTTCATGGACAATAATCCCGTCAACGGAACAGGGAATGTGCTCAGTACTATCAATCCAAACGACATTGAATCCTTTACCATATTGAAAGATGCTTCGGCTACAGCCATTTATGGATCGCGCGCTTCCAATGGTGTGATACTCATCACTACCAAAAAGGGTAGCAGCGGGGCATTACGCGTTTCCTACGATGGTAAACTTTCCCTGAATGCCAGGAAAAAAGAACTGGAAGTACTGAGTGGCGATGAGTTCCGCGTTTTCCTGCGGGACAGGTACGGCAATAGCAGCCAGTACAATGAGATCTTTCAAAAACAGGGGCTGATCAATACTGACTGGCAGAATGCGATCTTTCAGCAACCGCTCAATACAGACAATAACCTCAGTGTGTATGGATCTGTAGCTAAGAAACATCCTTTCCGTTTGTCTGTAGGATCAACGCAGAGCGATGGAATCCTTAAAACCTCCTCGTCGAAGCGCCATACCGCCAGCTTCTCCTTTTCTCCATCCCTGCTCAATAACGACCTGAAGGTAAACCTGAACGGGCGTGGTATGCTGGTGAATAACCGTTATGCCAACTGGGATGCTATCGGTGCAGCCGTAGCCATGGATCCCACTCAACCGGTATATGACGCCAACAGTCCTTATGGCGGGTACTATACCTCACTGGGAACTGATCACCAGATCATACAGGTGGCAACCAAGAACCCGCTCTCCATGCTGGAAATGACCAATAATGCGTCCGAAGTGCGCAACTTTATCGGAAGCGCGCAACTGGATTATCATCTCAGGTTCCTGCCGGGTTTGCATGCTATCCTTAATACCGGTATCGATTATGCGAAAGGAAAGGGAGGCACATACATTTCTGAATTCTCTCCGTCGGATTACATGTATGGCGGTTACAATGCCGGCTGGAACGATACCCGCCGCAACTCCTCCCTCGATTTCTATTTGCAGTACAAACGTGAGCTGAGCGCCCTGAACAGCCATATCGATCTCATGGGAGGTTATTCCTGGCAGCATTACAAACTGGAAGGCAGTAATGCGGGATACAGGATCAGTAATTATGATGCATTCGGAGATCCGCTGCTGGTTTCCAAAAGTAAATTCGCCACGGAGCATTATATCTTATCCTACTACGGCAGGCTGAACTATGCATTCAATAACAAATACCTCTTCACGTTTACGCTTCGTGAAGACGGGTCATCGAGGTTCAGCAAGGAAAATCGCTGGAGCCTGTTCCCTTCGGCAGCATTGGCCTGGAAGGTTTCAGATGAGCCTTTCCTGAAAGGCAACAATACGCTCAGTAATCTGAAACTCAGGTTGAGCTGGGGTATCACGGGGCAGCAGGACATCAACCAGGGAGATTATCCCTATATCGCCACCTACTACGGAACGGTGGGAACGCAGGCAAATTACCTGCGTGGGTATACTGCGGGCGGAGCGCCGCTCTGGGTGGAACTGCTCAGGCCTGAGTCTTACAATGCAAACCTGAAATGGGAATCCACTACCACTTACAATGCCGGCATCGATTATGCATTCCTGAAAGGAAGGATCGAAGGCGCCATCGATGTATACTACCGGAAAACAAAGGACCTGATCAATGTGGAAACAAAGACCACCGCAGGCACGAATTTCAAGGAATTTGTAGTGAGCAATATCGGAAGCCTGGAGAACAAGGGCGTTGAGTTCTCTATCACAGGCAGCCCCGTCAAAAGGAAGGCCCTGACATGGGAACTGGGTGCCAATCTCACGTACAACAGGAACCGCATTACAAAGCTCAATGCGGGCGACGATTCAAAGACCAGGCTCGTGAACGGCATTGTGGTGAACATGGTAGGACAGGCCACGAACATGTACTATATGTACGAGCAGATCTATGACGAAAAAGGAAAGCCCATTGAAGGATTTTACAAAGACCAGAATAGTGACGGACTGATCAATGAAGAAGATCTCAGACCGTTCAAACGGGCCACGCCTGATATCACATTGGGATTGAATACCCGCCTGCTCTGGAAAGCCTTCGACCTCAGTATTGCAGGGCATGGCAGCATCGGTAATTACAATTACAATGCACTGGCGGCCGGTAATGCAGCGTTGAGCCTCACTTCCGTGTATGCCAGTGAATTCCTGCGCAACCGGATGAAAAGCGCGCTGGAAACCAATTTCCAGGTGAACCAGCCATTGTCTGATTATTATGTGCAGGACGCCTCTTTCTTCCGCGTTGATAATATCATCCTGGGTTGGTCTTTCAACAAATCGAAGAAGTTGCCACTCAACGGAAGGGTATATGGCAATGTGCAGAATGCATTTGTATTCACAAAGTACAAGGGAGTGGACCCGGAGATCTTCGGAGGAAGTGATGGCAGCATCTATCCTCGTCCCATCACCTTCCTGCTTGGCCTCAATCTTAACTTCTAATCAGCAACAGCAATGAAAAGAACTTACTTAATTATATTGATTGCATCCTGCTTTACCTCCTGTGTAAAAGACCTGGATACAATACCCATGACGGAAAATGTGCTGTTGTCTGAAGCAGCCTGGCTAGACAGTACTTCCTATGAAAAGTTCCTCTCCAAGATCTATGCAGGATTGGCGCTTTCAGGAAACGAGGGACCGTTCGGCTCAAACGATATGTCGGCCCCCGATCAGGGCGAAGCCACTTTCGTGCGCTCTTTCTGGAACCTGCAGCAGTTGTGCACCGATGAAGTGATCGGTGTGGAAGACAGTGAAACCAAACGTGGCCTGTATTTCTGCCAGTGGAATTCCAGCAACAGCATGGTGGCCCTGAACTATACAAGACTCTATCTCAATATTGCCTACGCAAATGAATATCTGCGCCAGACTGCCGCTGAAAAAGTGAGCAACCGACAGGTGAGTGCTTCCCTGGCACAGAAGATCGAAGGATACAGGGCGGAAGCCAGGGCGCTGCGGGCACTGAACTATTATTTTCTGATGGACCTGTATGGAAGGGTGCCATTGATAGATGAAGATTTTCCGGTTGGCAACAACAATGTTTCACAGCAGGACCGTAGTGTACTGTTTCCCTGGATCGAAGCAGAGCTGAAAGCGGTGGAAGGCAGGCTGCCTGCCGGTGATAAGCTGCATTACGGTATGATCAATGATGCCACTGTACAGATGTTGCTGGCAAAAATGTACCTCAATGCAGAAGTTTACATTCAGCAGAACAGGTATACGGAATGCCTCACTTACCTCAATAAAGTGCTGAATGCCGGATTCTCTATCGATCCCCTGTACAGGAATATATTCCGTGCAGACAATGAGAAATCCCCCGAGATCATTTTCCCGCTGATCTATGACGGTATGCGTGCCACCACTTTCGGCGGCACTACTTTCCTGATTGCAGGTGCCAGCAAATCCGATATGAATCCCATGACCAGCCTCGGCTTCTCACAGGCATGGGCAAGCGTAAGGGCCAAAGAAAGCCTGTCGCGCCGCTTTGAAGACAATGATCTGCGCGCCATGTTCTATAAAACAGACAGGACCCTTGAAAACACGGAATGGAACGATTTCAATAAAGGTTGGTCTGTAAGCAAATACTCTAACCTGAAAAGTGATGGAACACCAGGTTCCAACACGGCCCATGCTGATACTGATTTCCCGCTGTTCAGGTTAGCCGATGCCTGGCTCATGTATGCCGAAGCAGTATTGCGCGGCGGACAGGGCGGTACAAGGGTTCAGGCGCTCAGCTATGTGCAGCAACTCAGACAGCGTTCCAATGCATCAGTAATTGATGATGCGGCACTCACCCTCGATTTCATCCTCGATGAACGTTCAAGGGAGCTCTTCTGGGAAGGACATCGCCGGACAGACCTCATCCGTTTCAATAAGTTCACGAAGAACTACGCCTGGCCCTGGAAGAATGGCATCTATGGCGGAGTGGCCAGTATCGACGATAAATTCAATCTATATCCTATCCCCGCAACAGAGCTTACTTCCAACGCTTTGCTGAAACAACATACAGGATACTAAAACGATCATTCCATATGAACAAACATATATATCATTTCATCTTCGCTTCCCTTGCCTGCCTGATTTTGTCATGCAGCAAAAAAGAGAAGCTCACACTCACTGGTGCTGAAGGCAGTCTGATAAAGGAACTTGCTGCAACCGAGTATGTACTGGAGAATCCGGGAGACGAGGATCCATTGCTCTTTACCATTAACTGGACAGAAACCCTGTTCAAAGGGGGCGGCGGAGAACCCGTACCCGCTGCTCCCTTCACATACACCCTCCAGGTGGATGATGCAGGTAATAATTTTGATTCCGCAAAGGTCCTGGCAGTTACTTCTGATCTCTCTTTTGATGTGCATACCAAAGCCATCAACTCCTTCCTGATGGACAGCCTCGATGCGCATCCCGGAAGCCGTAAGGAGATAGAGTTTAGATTGCTCATCACCTACGGACAGAACGGCGCTGGTAAGACTTACTCAGGCAATGTGATGAAAATTGCTGTTACGCCTTTCACATACTCCGATCCTTTGCAACTGATGTATATCATTGGCGACATGAACGGATGGAACAACACCAATACCGCCAGTATGCTGCCTATGTTCAAAGAGAACAGCCAGCCGAACAATTTCACGTACACGTTCACCGGTTATATCCGCGCCAACTGTTTCTTCAAATTCCTGCCATCGGAATCATTGAATTCTTACAAGGCTTATATCCGCAAGGATGAAACCCATATGGAATACCTCGAATCGGAAGGTGGTGCTTTCTACAATGAAACAGCGGGCTACAAGACCATCTCCATCGACCTGCGCAACCTTACCTACACCATCTCGGATTACAATGCAAGCGGCGCACCCGAATGGAGCTTTCTCGGATTCATCGGTGCTTTCTGCGGATGGGACAATGAGCCGGGTATGACCAGGTTTTCCGTGGAGAATCCGCATCTCTGGTCGCTCAGCCTGACCCTCGATCCGCTCACCGGCGGCAATACGCACCCGGTGAAATTCAGGTCCAATCGAAGCTGGGGAAGCAGGTGGGCCGCCATCGATCCTGATGCACTGCCTTACGGGAAGACCATCTACCTGACAGGAAGTGAATATGATCCTAATATCGTGATCAAACAGGGTGGGGAACAGAAGATCATTTTCAATGATCTCACCGGACATTATTACATCAAAGCACAGTAGGCATTAATTACAATCAAGTTCATCCGCGTCATATGAATACATACAGGATATTGGTAATAGCGCTGGTTTCGGTGCTGTTGCTCGGAAGCTGCAAAAAAGACGATAAATACTGGTCGGATCTCCCTAACAGTGAGGTGACTCCCATCAGTGCAAACAATAAGGTGATCTATGAAGTGAATCTGTACCATTATTCCAGCCAGAGAAATATCAACGGCCTTAAGAATGACCTGGCCAGACTGAAGGAACTGGGCGTGGACATTGTGTGGCTGATGCCTGTTCACCCGATCGGAATCATCAACAGGTCGGGAACAGTGGGCAGTCCTTATTCGATCAGGGATTACAAAGCCATCAATCCGGATTACGGAACAAAGGACGATTTCAAGGCCTTGATCACTGCCGCGCATGGAATGGGGATGGAGATCTGGATGGACTGGGTGGCCAATCATACTGCCTGGGACAATGCATGGGTAACCGATCATCTTGATTACTATTCTGAAAGGAATGGCGAAAGGCCTTACTCTCCCAATGGCTGGCCTGATGTGGTGCAGCTGGATTACAACAATACCGCCATGCGTGCAGCCATGATCGATGCCATGAAATACTGGGTAGAGGAATTCGATATCGATGGCTATCGCTGCGATGCTGCGGCGCTGGTGCCATTGTCGTTCTGGAAAGAAGCGAGGCAGCAGGTGGATGCCATCAAAAAGATCACCTGGATGTGTGAGGCCGATGATCCCACCTACATGGAAGTATTCGATTATGATTATGCCTGGCTCTTCAGCAATGCGCTGAATAATTTCGGCAACAATAACGATGTGCCCCAACTGGTGGCTGCCTGCAAACAGCTTTTCAATAATGTCAACTATAAGAACAAAGGCAGGATGGTGTTCCTGACCAACCATGATATGAATGCGTTTGAAGGAACGGAATTCGACAGGCTGGGCAATAATGTGCTACCGTTGACGGCGCTCACCTTCACCATCTACGATATGCCGCTGATCTATAACGCACAGGAGATCGGGCTGAATAAGAGACTTGATTTCTCTTCCCTTACAGACATTCCATGGCAGCAGACCAATAAGCTATATCTCAACCTCTTCAAAAAGCTGACGCAACTGAAACGTACACAACCTGCGCTTGAAAGCGGTACCGGCAGGGGAGAACTGAAGATCTACCGGACCAACCAACCCAAAGTGTTCTGTTATTCCCGGAAGAAAGGAGAGAATGAAGTACTGGTGATCCTGAACCTGGGTGATATGCCGGTAAGGTTGCAATTTGATGGAGAATTGCCATCCGGACAATTCAAAGACTATCTCAATAATACCTATCACGGTTTTACAGCAGGAGACGCTATTTACATGCAGAAGAACGGCTATGCTATTTATGTAAAATAAAATTGTTCCATGAAGTATATTTTCCTCTTGTTGCTGGGAGGCCTGATCTGGGTCTTCCCGGCAAATGCTACCCCTTTGCTCATAAAGGTCTATGATATTACCCGTTATGGTGCTGTGGGCAATGGTGTGAAACTCAATACCGGCGCTATCAATGCTGCCATTGATGATTGTTCGAAGAATGGCGGAGGCATTGTGCGTGTGCCCAAAGGTGTTTTTCTCAGCGGCACCATCTACCTCAAAAGCAATATCAGGCTTCGTTTGGAAGAAGGTGCCGTGATACAGGGAACTGCCGATATAGATCAGTATCATGCGTATGCCGGCAGTGCAAGCCTCGCAAAATACAATAGCGGAGATGCAGGCCCCAATGCCAACAGCATCATGAACAACAGGTGGGGCAAAGGGCTGATCATCGGCAACGGGATCAGCAATGTGAGCATCGAAGGACAGGGTGTTATCGATGGCGCACATGCATTCGATTCCCTGGGTGAAGAAAGGATGCGCGGGCCGCATACCATCATTATCGGAGAGTCCCGCAATATCACACTCACAGGTATCACTATCAACAGGTCTGCCAACTATGCTTTCCTGGCCTACGATATCGAAAATGCAGGATTCGATAACCTGCAGATGAATGAAGGATGGGATGGAATTCATATCCGGGGTGGTAAGAATATCCTGATCCGTAATTGCAGTTTTTATACAGGTGACGATGCCATCGCCGGAGGATACTGGGAAAATATAGTGATCAGCAATTGCTTCATCAATTCTTCCTGCAATGGCATCAGGGTGATCATGCCCGCTACCAGACTTACTATTGAACATTGCATATTCAAAGGCCCCGGGAAATATCCGCACCGTACTTCAAAAGAACTGAGAAGGACCAATATGTTATCTGCCATTCTATTGCAACCGGGCGGCTGGGGCAAAGCGCCTGGCAGGATCCAGGACGTTCATGTGCATGATATCAGCATAACCGATATGAACAACCCATTCATGCTGGTACTGAATGAAGGCAATGAAGGAGATAATATCCGGTTAGAGCGTATCACTGCAACAGGGATCAGACAAGCTGCAGCCAGTATCGAAAGCTGGAGAGGCGGTGTATTCGGCCGTGTACAACTGAAGGATATTTCCATCAGCTATGCAGGTAAGAATGAGCCAAAGCTCAGGGACCTGCATACAGAGCAACCACCTGCCGATTCAAGACCATTGCCTGCATGGGCCTTCTTTGTAAGGAATGTGCGCAATATCAGTTTTGAGAATGTAACACTCTCTTATGAAGGAGCAGAACAAAGGCCTGCATTCCTTTTCGATAATGTGGGCGCCATTGAATTCAACAACGTGAATTATCCCGGCATAGCGGATGAGCACTCTGTGCTCCTCCGCAATACTTCTCCTTTCAAAAGAAAATAGTACCTGATGAAATTTTTTCTTCCGGCGCTTCTCTGCCTGATGATGACGTATCCTTCATCGGCAAAAATAAAATTGCCTGCACTGGTGGGCGATCATATGGTATTGCAGCAACAATCGCGTGTCAATCTCTGGGGCTGGAGCAATGCTGCGAAGACTGTTACAATCCGCACTTCCTGGGATAAAAAAATATATCAGGTAAAAGCGGATGCCAAAGGCAGGTGGCAGGGGGAAGTGCTGACGCCCGCTGCGGGCGGTCCTTTTGAGATCGTGATCAGTGATGGAGAAGCTGTCACCATCAGGGATGTACTGATCGGTGAGGTATGGATCTGCTCTGGACAATCCAATATGGAAATGCCCATGCATGGTTTTTATGGGCAGCCCGTGGAAGGCGGGATGCAGGAAGTGTTTGAAGCCAACCAGTATCCTTTCATCCGTATGTTCACCATTCCTCCAACACCGGCAGACACCATACAGGAAGAATGCAAAGGACAGTGGCTTCGGTCTTCCCCTGCCAGCGTGAGGGATTTCAGCGCTGTGGCATATATGTTCGGCAAATACCTGAACAGGATATTGAACATCCCTGTAGGATTGATCACACCCAATTGCGGGGCTACTGCCATTGAATCCTGGATGACGGCTGAATCTATCAAGGCTATCCCCGGCATCGATCAACAACTGGCATTCAAACCGGTGAGTGAATCGAAAGCGGCCATCCCTGCTTCGCTCTACAATGGAATGATTGCGCCGGCTTCGAAATATACCAGCAAGGGATTCATTTGGTACCAGGGAGAATCCAATATGAAGAACCATGCCGATTATGATAAACTGATGGCGGCCATGGTGAAGTTATGGAGGGCGGCCTGGAAGAACGATGCCATGCCTTTTTATTATGTACAACTGGCTGCGTTCAATTATGAAGGCGCAGAGAATATCACCCTGCCACTCACCATCGAAGCGCAGTACAGGGCATTGAAACATATTCCCAATGCAGCCATGGCTGCCACTACGGACCTCGGGGATGCTTTTCATATTCATCCGCCAAAGAAGAAGCAGATCGGCATGCGCCTCGCTTCACTTGCCCTTCGTCATACCTACCAGGTTGATGGCCTGTTGCCTGATGCACCCGTCATCAACAAAGTGAGTTTCGATGGCAATAAAGCCATTCTCAGTTTCAGGAATGTTCCTGATCATACCTGGACGGGCACAGGCAGTATCGAATTCATGTATGCGCACATCAGGGGATTTGAACTGGCAGGTGCCGACAGGAAGTTTTATCCCGCCAAAGCTTCGCAACAATTTGGAAAGAGTGGGGTAGAGCTGAGTGCCGATCAGGTGCCCAACCCGGTGGCTGTACGTTATGCATTCCGCAATTTCCATGATGCCAACCTGATGAGCACGGAAGGACAACCGCTGGCGCCCTTCCGGACCGATGACTGGAACGATGTATGGTAGAAAAAATAGCAGGATGAAAAAAATATTCTTTGCAACAGTTTTGTACTGCGGCTGTTTTTTAACCGATGCCCATGCGCAGGATTATGCGAGGTATGTGAACCCATTTATCGGCAATGCTGATAACGGTCATACTTTTCCTGGCGCCTGTGCGCCATTTGGTATGATCCAGGCCAGTCCTGAAAGCGGCAACGGGTCCTGGAGATACTGTTCAGGTTTCAATGCTGATGATAGCACCATCAATGGCTTCGCCCAGAATCATCTCAACGGAACAGGATGCCCCGACCTGGGAGATATCCTGCTCTTTCCATTCAGTGAAGAGAACCGTAATCCCGGCTTCATAAGCCTGATCGATAAACGATCGCAGGAAGCCAGTCCGGGTTACTATAAGGTAAACATGACCGGCGCAGGAGTACGGGCGGAAGTTACAGCCACAGAACGCACTGCTTTCTATCAGTTCAATTATTACGGGTCCGGTAGCCCGCTATTGTTGCTGGATATGCAGAGCGGACTGGTTACTGCCCCTGATCATATTCATAACAGGGTTCTGTATGCGAATATGGAAATGCCGGACAGCCAAACCATCACCGGTGGAAATGAAGTGCGCGTTTGGGTGAAGAGAAAGTTCTTCTACGTGATTGAGTTTAATAGTCCTTATACAGTGAAGGAAGCATTAACGGCCGTCAATGGCGAAAAGGCCAAAAGACTGATCCTGCAGTTCGATCTGAAAAAAGGACAGGCACTGCAGGTAAAACTGAGCATATCCACTGTAAGTGTTGATGGCGCCAGGGCGTCCCTTGAAAAGGAAAACCCCGGCTGGGATTTTCAGCAGATCAGGAAGCAGACACGCGCAAACTGGAACAGGATCTTCCAGCGTGCCAGTATTAAAGGAACGGATGCGCAGAAAACGAATTTCTATACGTCCATCTATCATCTCTGTATCCAGCCTAACAATATTGCCGATGTGGATGGCAGGTACAGGGGAGCGGATGATCAGGTATACACCAGCCCTTCGGGCGACTATTATTCAACCTTTTCCCTCTGGGATACTTACCGGGCGGCACATCCGTTATACACCATCCTGGTTCCTGAAAGAGTGAATGGTATGATCAGCTCCATGATCGCGCATCATAACGTCAATGGGTACCTGCCAATATGGACACTCTGGGGAAAGGAGAATCATTGCATGATCGGCAATCATGCGATCCCGGTAATAGCAGATGCCGTCCTCAAAGGATTCGGCGGGTTCGATAAAGAGGCGGCATACCGGGCAGTGAAAGAATCAGCCACAAAGAATCACACGAATACAGATTGGGAAGTATTTGACCGGTATGGTTATTTCCCTTTCGATATCATTAAAGCCGAATCTGTTTCAAAGACACTGGAAGCTACCTATGACAACTACTGTGCGGCGCAGATGGCGAAGGCATTGGGTAAGGAAGAGGATCATGTGTTCTTCATGAAGCGCGCAGGTTATTTTTACAACCTGTATGATACAGCCACCGGGTTCATGCGGGGCAGGGACTCCGCAGGTAATTGGCGGATCCCATTTGAACCGCTTCGCTTATTTCACGCGGGAGCGGAAGGAGGCGATTATACGGAAGGAAATGCCTGGCAATATTCCTGGAGTGTTCAGCATGATGCGGAGGCTTTGGTGAAACTGGCAGGCGGTAAAAACAAACTGGCGGATAAACTCGATTCATTGTTTGTGTTAAAAGCAGGCGAGGATGAAACAGGCCATGTGCATGATGTGAGTGGCCTGATCGGGCAATACGCACATGGCAATGAGCCCAGCCATCATATCATCTATCTCTATAATTATGCCGATAAACACTGGCGTGCCCAGGAGTTGCTCAGGCACGTGGTGGATAGTTTCTATCTCCCCAAACCTGATGGGCTCTGTGGCAATGATGATTGCGGACAGATGTCTGCCTGGTATCTCTTCACTTCAATGGGATTTTATCCTTTGAATCCCTGTGGAGGACAGTATGAAACCGGAGCCCCGCAGTTGAAAGCCATCCGGTTGAAACTGCCGGGCAGCAAGCGTTTCAAAGTGAAGGCAAAGCATATTTCCCCATCTGCTAAATATGTAAGATCTATCCGTTTGAACGGCAGTTCATTGAATGGCACCGGCATTCATCATAATCAGATCATGAAAGGAGGGAAGCTGGTATTCTACATGAGTGCCGTGCATTAGCCCCTTTTTAAAGAGTAGTCCCCGGATAATTTTGGTATCTTCAGGATGGATCTCAAACCACCTGTTATGATACAACATCAGTTTGCGGAACGCGTTGCGGGAATTGTTGGAGAAGATGCTTCTGTAGTTGGACTGGCCGCAGCCGGCTCCTGGCTCAGCAATGAGCTGGATGAATATTCCGACCTCGACCTGCTGCTGGTTACCAGGAACAAAGTGGGAGGCGATAAACAGCGCATGATGGCCTATGCAGAGAAGTTCGGCAAGCTGCTTTCCGCTTTTACCGGAGAGCATGTGGGCGAACCCCGCCTGCTGATCTGCCTCTATGACGATCCCCTGCTGCATGTTGATATCAAGTTTGTTACACTGGAGGAATTTGCGTTCCGGGTGGAAGAGCCCGTGATCCTGTATGATGCATTCGGTCAACTGGAGCAGAGCCTGCAGGTAACAGAAGCTGAATGGCCCAATCCCGGGTACCAGTGGATCGAAGACAGGTTCTGGGTCTGGATCCACTATGGGCTTACCAAAGTGGGGCGTGGAGAATATTTTGAAGCCATCGATTTCCTTTCTTCCATCCGCAATATGGTGCTGGGTCCCATGCTGCTCATCAGCCAGGGACAATTGCCAAGGGGCGTCCGAAAACTGGAGAAACATCTTCCGGAACAAACGCTTGAACAGCTGAAAGGCACGCTGGCGCTACACGACAGGGGCTCACTCCTGAAAGCCATTCACAAATGCGTAGAACTTTATCGCGATCTGCGGAGCAACCTGTATGACAGTGATATTAAATGGCAGACCGGAACAGAAAAAAAAGTGCTTGAGTATTACGATGAAATAGCTGAACTGCCGGAAAACATCATCCACTGACACTAACCACCGCATTGAATGACCGGATTTACCGTACATTACGGCAACGGGCCGGATACGTTTTAGTTCAACCCTTTGCAACGATTTTACGTATACCGGGGTCATCAAACTATGCATATGAGAATTCTGGCGTTGGTACTGACCTTACTGGCAACCACACAGCTGAAGGGACAGACCTGTACCGCTGCGGGTCAATCGCCCTCCACTGCATTCCCTATCTGTGGAAGTAAAGTATTCCGTCAATCCACCGTTCCCATCTGCGAAACCAGGTCCATCCCCGTGCCCGGTTGCGAGTCCGATGGCCTCAACTACACCGATAAAAATCCATTCTGGTACCGCTTTACCTGTTATGCCAGTGGCACACTGGGCTTTGAGATCAGGCCGAATGACC
>NZ_JBQCGW010000117.1:0-2856 GCF_051955275.1 Pseudobacter sp.
TGGAGTTCAGGTCAAGATCCAGCTGATCGAGGCCGGTCAGGAACATCTTGCTGCCGAAACCGAAACTGTATTTTTTTGTCATATAACTGACACCGAGGCCTGCGATCTGCGTGAGCGCTTTGAGGTCGTAGTTATTACTGAGACTGTCCACTTTCTGATCATACTTTCCGTTTCCTCCATTGAGGGTATTGAAATGATTTTCGCTGATACGCGTCTTGATACCGTATTCCATCTGCGAAGACCACCTGTCAGTGAACTTACCGGTATAGGCGATGCGCGCGCCATAGACCTGGTAATTGTCACGGGAGGCCTGTAACCTGTCGAGTACCTGGGTACTATCGAGGTTACCCGTATATCCGTCGAAGAAATTATTGGTGGTCATCAGCTTGTTATCGCTGACAGTTTTAGCATATTCCTGTTCCAGCGACAGATTAAGGTTGCCTCTTATTTTGGGCATCTTACGGTTGATGGAGATGGAGGTCTTGAACTCTTTATCATCCCTTCTTTCATCTTCAATGGTTTCACTGTTGTTCACCAGGGTATTCCTGAAATTTTCAGAAGAGGAGCGGCCTGACCTGTCGATATCCTTGCTGCCTGTTGCGCCGTTCACACGCACCTGCATCACAGTGAAAGTATCCAGCTGCATTTTCATTTTACCATTGGCAGTATGCCCGATGCCAGAGCTTCTGTCAACATTGTCACTCTTATTCAGGAAAGACACCGTATCGCGCACTAATGTAAAGGAAGTATTATCCCTCCAGCCCTCACCTTCGTGGCTGCGTACCTGGTAGTTTCCTTCCACACCATTCTGTTTATCTTTCCACTTGTTGGAGAAATGTGCACCACCATTCAATATGGAAGGCAGACCAGATCCGCCGTATTGTCCGAGTGATTCTGCCTGCGAGGTTTTCATCACCATCCCGCTGGTACCGTCCTCGATATATTCCACATCGATGCCTCCGGTTTTGGACATCACATCGGAACTGAAATCCCGGCTCTGGCTTTTGGCCGCAATGCCGAAAACACCAGCTTTCATGGAGCCACGGAAGAGGCCTGCAAAAAGTTCGTGTTCATAGTTACCATCGCCGTTTGCGCCGGTCTTGGCAATACCGAAGAATCCGTTTTTGGCATCTTCTTTCAGTTTCAGGTTGATGGTCTTGGTCTTTTTACCATCATCGAAACCGGTGAGCATGGCTTCATCGCTCTTACGGTCGTACACCTGTACTTTGTCCACTGCATTGGCTTTAAGGTATTGCGCGGCAAAGCGGGGATCATCCGTGAAGAACTCGTCGCCATCCACCAGGAGTTTTTTCACCTGTTCTCCCTGCGATGTGATCTGACCGTTTCGGGCCACTTCAATTCCGGGCAGTCTTTTCAACAATGCCTGCACGTTGGCGCCGGCTTTGGTGGCAAAACTGTCTGCCGTATATTCCAGGGTATCTCCGCGCATGCGGATGGCCCTTCCGGCCGTGACCACCACCTCCTGCATCAGTTTGGCTTCGGAGACCATACCAATATTACCGAGATCGAACTTTGATGTGTCGGAAATGTTGAAGTCCTGGAGATAGTCCGCCATTTTTGGGTAAGAGATCATCAGTGTATACCTGCCGGCGGGAATGCCGGTGATATTGAAGCTGCCATCTGCACCTGCCCGCCAGGAGCGGTAGAGTGTGGTATCGCTGAGATCTATAAGCGCAACGATGGAATTTTGTAATTTTTTGTTTTCGGAAGAGTCGATGACTTTTCCTTTCAGTACGTTCTGAGCGATGGAATGAATAGAGCATACTGCTGTCAAAAGCAATACGAATGTTGTTCTGGCTAAACGATTTTGCATAAGGTCTTACTAAGGGTCGCCAAATATAGGGCTTTAATACAAATACGAAGTCCTTCCTAGATCAATTGGTAATGATTAAAGGTTTTTCTTAACAAACGCTTATTTTTGATCCTGATATGGCTATTTATATAACATCCCTGAATTCCGGTAGCAATGGTAATTGTTACTATATCGGCAACGGTAAGGAAGCAGTGCTGATCGATGCGGGGATCAGTTGCAGGGAAACAGAAAAGAGGATGCAGCGGCTGGGGCTGGAGATGTCTGTTGTAAAAGCCATCTTTGTTTCGCATGAACATTCGGATCATATTACGGGGATCTCTGTATTGTCGAAGAAATACGCTCTCCCTGTTTATATTACCAATTCCACCATGCGGAGCAGCCGCATCAGTGTGGCGCCCGGACTGGTCCTTCCTTTTTATGCCGGCACCACCATCAGTATCGGAAGTTTACGGGTGACGGCTTTCAAAAAATTCCATGATGCTTCAGATCCGCACAGTTTTATGGTGAGCGATGGCGGTGTGAATATCGGCATCATCACGGATATAGGGCATGCCTGCAAGGAAGTGGTGAATTGCTTCCGCCAGTGCCATGCCGTTTTTTTAGAAAGCAATTACTGTGATACGATGCTTGCGAACAGCAACTATCCTTATCACCTGAAAAAGCGCATCAGCAGCGATCATGGCCACCTGAGCAATGCCGCGGCGCTGGAGTTGTTTTTGACGCACAGGGGAAAACAGTTAAGCCACCTGATATTATCGCATTTATCGAAGAATAACAACAAACCGGAGTTGGTGAATGAATTGTTCAGCGCGCATGCGGGGGATACCAGGATCGTGGTGGCATCGAGGTATGAGGAGACGGAGGTGTTTTGTATTGAAGGATTGCCGGTGGAAAGCAATACTCCTTTCTTCAGGATCCTGCCCAAGCCCGAGCAACTATCGCTGTTCTAAACAAAAAACCGCTCCCTCATGGAAGCGGCTACTTTCTGTAAATTATTGACCTGCAAAAAAAATTATATGTTG